>JALOBU010000007.1 GCA_023228145.1 Bacteroidales bacterium
CAAGATAATTTAACGAAAGAAAATTTCACTTTTCGGTCGCCAATAAAAAGCATTATGAAAAGCCCTCTGGAGAAACTGATTTCAAAATGGAATATTTTACCGCACTAAACGTCAGAAGTCAGGAATTAATATTGATTACAGCTCATTCTAAAAACGTACTAATAAGAATAAATTGTACCTCGTAATGTCAGATCTTTTCTAACATCTTCTCTATTAGATTTTCTGCTCCTTCGGCTATATCAGAAATTCTGGCATTCAACATATAGCAAGGGGTTGTAAAAATATTATTTTTCTCATCCACAGCCACTTCCCCGTGACCCGTGCCAGTATTATGCGCCCCCATGATTTCCAAATGCTTTGCTGTTGCCGGGTCGGTGCCAATAGTAACAGTAATATTACCAAACACCTTGGCAAGTATCACGGGGGCAATGCACAATGCGCCTATCGGTTTATTTTTTTCTTTCATGGCTTTCAACGCTTTTTCAACATCTGCATTTATTTTCATTTCTGTGCCATCAATAGCATAAGTGCAAAGGTTTTTTGCAGCGCCATAACCTCCGGGGATGACAAGTGCATCAAATTTTTCAGCATTAAATTCCGACAATGGGTAAATATTCCCTCGAGCAATGCGTGCAGCTTCTATCAATACATTGCGGGTTTCTTTCATCTCTGTTTTCGTATAATGGTTCATGACATGATACTGATTTATATCCGGAGCGAAAATAGTATAAGAAGCTCCGAGCTTGTCAATAGCGAGTAATGTCATGACGGCTTCGTGTATTTCTGAACCGTCAAGGTGTCCAGAACCTGCGAGAATAACGGCAAACTTTTTCATTTTTATTTTTTAATTGTCAAAAATACTCAAATTTTTGATTTCTGTTTCTTGGTTTAAAACCGGCATTTTCTATGGCGGAAATCATTTCGTTTTTATTCATACGGTATGTTGCTCCTGCCTTTGAAACTACATTTTCTTCTATCATCACCGAGCCAAAATCATTGGCACCTGCATGCAGACAAAGCTGTGCCACCGGGACGCCTACTGTTAACCAAGAAGGTTGTATATTGGGAATATTATCTAAAATAATGCGGCTCATTGCTATCAGCCTTATATAATCATTGGCTGAAATTAAATTTTCAATTCTGAATTTTTTACTCAAAACAGTTCCTTTGTGTTGAAAAGGCCATGCAATAAAAGATAAGAAACCATAAGAGTTCTCAGGTTTTTCGTCCTGGATTTCACGAATTCGGATCAGGTGTTCTATTCTCTCCTCCGGAGTTTCAATATGGCCAAACATCATAGTTGCAGAAGTAGGTAAGTTCAGTTGATGAGCAACATGCATGATTTCAAGCCATTCTTCTGAAGTGCATTTTGCAGGAGATATTATTTTTCTTACCCTGTCGGAAAGAATTTCAGCTCCGGCTCCGGGCAAGCTGTCAAGCCCTGCCTCCATTAAATCTTCTAAGACAAACCGATATGATTGTTTCTCTTTTTTTGCAATGAATTTTATTTCGGGCGGTCCTAAAGCATGCAACTTCAATAAAGGAAATTGTTTTTTAAGTGTTTTAAATAAATCTGTATAAAATTTTAAACCCAGTTCAGGATGCATACCTCCCTGCAACAACAATTGATTACCTCCAAGCGAAAACAATTCTTCAATTTTTTGTTTGTATTGTTCCAAAGTTGTTATAAAGGCATCTTTATCATTTTTCTTCCTGCAGAAATTACAAAAAAGGCACTGAGAAAAACAGACATTTGTTATATTTACATTCCGGTCTATAATCCAGCCAACATAATTTCCCGGATGTTTTTTCTTTCTTATCTCATTGGCAGTATAAATAAGCTCCGGCAACAAAGCTTCCTTGTATAAATAAATAGCTTCGGCTTTTGATATGACTTGTATTTTTAAAGCTTTATCAAGTATGGTGCATACATTCATACTGACAAATTTACACATTTTGGATTTTGTGTGTTAAGTGCTTAAAAGCTTTTTAGCCTATACTATTAAAAATGTATAAGCCGGTTAAAAAAAGTTAAGCTTTCTGAGTTATCAGGTGGAAGATTATATTCCCAAAATTTGTTTTACCTTTTCAGAAATAGCTTTATTATCAGCCTTTCCGGATAATTTTTTTGCTGCCATACCCATCACTTTGCCCATATCTTTCATTGATGTTGCTCCAACTTCCGCAATGATGCTTTTGATAATGGCTGTTAATTCATCTTCTCCTATTTGTTGGGGCAAATACTTTTGAATGATGTCGGCCTGATACAGCTCGGTATCTGCTAAATCTTTTCTGTTTTGAGAAATATATATTTCAGCGCTTTCCCTGCGTTGTTTTACAAGTTTCTGAAGGATTTTAATCTCGGTTTCTTCATTTACTGTTGCATTGCCTTTTTCAGATTTTGCAAGTAATAATGCTGATTTTACGGCACGTAAGGCATCCAGCAAGCTTTTATTTTTTGCAAGCATTGCCTGCTTAATATCTTCATTAATTTTTAATTCAAGGCTCATGAGATGCTCAATCTACATTATCATGCAAATATGAATTTGGCTTGATGTCGGTTTTTTTATCGGACGTTTCACCTAATGAAAGGTTTGAAATTTCAGATTCAGAGGAAGGTTTGTTATCTACCATCGGAAAATTGCGGCGTAAGTATGCAGGCTTATCTTCAATTTCTTTTAACCCCTCCTGATTTTTAATTTTCTGGCTTAATTCACGCAAATCACTCACCCTACCTGTACTTTTATATTTCAACAAATCTTTATCCGTTTTATCCAGTTCTTTTTTTGGCACATTAGGATTGAACTCATTATAATCCTGTTTTAGTGGCTCATTAACATGTGAGGTTACTGTTTCAACTTGTTTAATATATTTGAACATTCCAAAATCATTATCTTCTATTTTCAGTTCAACCTGTACAGGGCTTTCTTCTCCCACAAAATTAATGACACTATGTGATTCTTCTTTGATGTTTTTTTGTTCATCTGAAGTTTTAACACCTGAATATTTATCTTCTTGCTCAGTGTCTTTTTTTATCAATTTCATTTCATTTTCAACAACAGGTGCTATATTTTCTGTTTTTTGTATTTTTTCATCCAGGTCCCTGACTTTTCTCTCCTGTTGTTTTGTGTCATTCGACATAAATTCTGAATTGATGTCCTGCTTAAATCCAGAGGCAATAAGTGTAACGCTAATGTTATCGCCAAGGCTGTCATCATTGCCGTTTCCCCAAATTATTTCTGCAGTCATCCCTGCAGCCGATTGAATATATGAAGTTATTTCCGAAACTTCGTCCATAGTAATTTCTTCTTTACCGGAAGCAATATAAAGTAAAATGTTTTGAGCACCATTGATATCATTATCATTCAACAAGGGTGAGGAGAGAGCCATTTCCACCGCTTTTACTGCACGGTCCTCTCCTTCGGCAATACCTGTTCCCATGATGGCAGCTCCGCTGTTGCGCATTACAGTATTCACATCATTAAAATCCACATTAATATACCCCGAAACAGTAATAATTTCAGCAATTCCTTTGGCTGCAACAGTAAGAATATCATCCGCCCGATGAAAAGCCTCAGAAAGTTTCAGGTCGCGGTATAACTCCCTGAGTTTATCATTGCATATCACCAATAAAGTATCCACATATTTTCTCATTTCTTCCAGTCCGGCTTCTGCCTGTTGTTTTCTTTTTTTCCCTTCAAATGAAAACGGAATGGTAACTATCCCCACAGTTAATATTCCCATTTCCTTTGCCACCTGTGCGATAACGGGAGCAGCTCCGGTTCCGGTTCCGCCTCCCATACCGGCAGTAATAAATACCATTTTAGTATTTTTTTGTAATATTTCTTTTATTTCATCAATGGTTTCCAGAGCTGCTTTTTTCCCTGTATCAGGAATTGCTCCGGCGCCTAAGCCTTCTGTTAAAGAAGCTCCCAGTTGTATTTTGTTGGGAACCGGGCTCATATGCAACGCTTGCTGGTCAGTATTCGATACTATAAAATCCACACCTTTTATTCCCTGGTCATACATATGATTAACGGCATTGCTGCCACCACCACCGACACCAACAACTTTAATGATTGAAGGTGTATTACTTTGCATATCGAATTTTATTGTCATAGGCTTTTTTATTGAAAGTACTAAAATAAAACTAATATTAATTTTCAGTAATCTTTTTGTAAAATAATTATTAACTGTTCATTGTTAATTCTGCGTTAACAAAACCGTACTATTTCACATCTTCATCAAAAAACTTTTTCCCCTTTTTAAAAAACGCTTCAAAAAAACTCCCTTTTGTTCTTTTGGAATGGTTTTGTATCTGGTCTACTTTTATGACTTTGGGTTCAATGATTTTGCTTTGTTTTTCAATACCTTTAAGCACCAGGCCTACTCCAGTTGCAAACATGGGTAATGCCATGGCTTCTGCCACATTATCGGCAAGATGTTGATTAGGGTATCCAATACGAGTTTCCATGCCGGTAATAAACTCTGCAAGCTGGGAAATATTTTTTAGTTGTGCCCCGCCGCCTGTAAGTACTATCCCGGCGATCAGTTTTCTTTCAAAGCCCGACGATTTAATTTCATTATACACATATTCCAGTATCTCTTCCATTCTGGCCTGAATGATTCCGGCAAGGTTGCGCATACTGATTTCTTTTGCCGGTCTTCCTTGTATGCCCGGTATGGATACAAATTCGTCGGCTTTGCTTTCGCTTGCAAGTGCCGAACCGTATAATATCTTGAGTTTTTCGGCATGTTTTTTAATTATTGTACATCCTTCCTTAATATCTTCGGTAACAATATCGCCTCCAAGAGGAATAACAGCAGTATGCCTTATAATGTCGTCCTGAAAAATTGCAATATCGGTTGTGCCGCCTCCGATATCAACCAATACCACCCCGGCTTCTTTTTCTTCAGCACTAAGCACGGCATCAGCAGATGCCAATGGCTCCAGAATCTGGTCAACAATCTCTAACCCTGCACGGTCAACACAACGATAAATGTTCTTAACGGCCGTTACCATTCCTGTGATAATATGAAAATTTGCTTCCAGGCTTGCCCCGGCCATTCCTATTGGCTTTTTTATTCCGGTTTCTTTATCAACAATGTATTCCTGGGGAATTACATGAATAATTTCTTCACCGGGGTTTGTTTGAAGGCGGTACATATTATCAATTAACTGATTAATATCCTCCTGTGTAATGGTACTCTCCATCGAATTTCTAATAATATTACCTCTGTGCTGTAAGCTTCGTATATGTTGTCCGGCAATACCAACATTAACACACTTAATATTTACCCCTGATTTCAGTTCAGCTTCTTTTACAGCTGCTTTAATTGACTCAATAGTGTTATCAATATTGATAACCACGCCCCTTTTCACTCCTATGGATTCCGCGGTGCCATACCCTAAAATCTCAATTTTGTTAAATTCATTACGGCGGCCAACAATAGCAGCAATTTTGGATGTGCCGATATCAAGTCCTACAATAATTTCTGATGATTCCATATTCTTATAAATTTATTTTTGAGCAAATTATCTGATTCTTATACTTCACATTAATGGTATCATACTTATCCCAACCTTCAATAAATATAGATTTGTTATAGAAAAGCTCCAATTGTTCAAACTTTTGTTCCATATCTGTTTCATCTCCAAAAATAATAATATGTTTTCCAACTTCGGGTAACAATTCAAAATTTCCCACAGAATCAACTACAATTTGTTGTATCTGTGCCTTAAAGAAATCATTTTTATTTATAAATCTGGCCATTTTGTAAACTTTATACAGCGTTGTCATAAAATGCGCAGAATCTTTCATAATTTCTGCTGAATCTATATCCAGATTAATAACATTGTTATAAATATTGGGAATTTTGCCAGTTACCAAAACAACCCTTGCTGATTTTTTTTCTGGCACGGGCATCATGCGCCCGTCATCGCTCAAGTAATATATTTCATCAAACATGTTTTGAATTCGTGCGATAGGCAAACGTTGAGTGATTTCAATCTTAAGAATTCCTTTTATCGTTGTATATACTTTTGATTTTAATACATATGGATGGCCGTTCACCAAGCATTCTATTTTTTCAGTATCAATATCAGACAAATTAGTTCCAACTAATGAATTGTTATACGAATTAATATATGTTCTGACATCCTGTTCGGTTAAAAATGTATTATTTTCAGAAGTATTAATAATTATCTGAATGGCCTTACATTTATTCCTTCCATAAATTTTTACCACAAAAACAACCAATACTGCAAATAAAATTACAGAAACAAACCACAATACAATTTTAATCCATTTTCTTTTCATTTTTTTTCAAGAGTTTCTTCAATGGGTAAAACCAACCGGTCAATATCACCTGCTCCCATGGTAATTAGAACTTCAATATTGTTATTCCTTACAAATTCACAAATCTCGTTTTCGCTTAATATTTTTTTATTATCAATTATCATTTTTTTCAGTAACATGTCGGAAGTTACTCCTTCAATGGGTGTTTCCCTGGCAGGGTATATTTCCATTAAAATTGCTTCGTCAAGCATATCCAGCGTTTTGGCAAATTCATCAGCAAAATGTAATGTCCTTGAAAACAAGTGCGGCTGAAAAATTCCGGTTTTTTTTTTTCCGGGGTACAAATCTCGAAGAGTTGATATTACGGCTTTCATTTCTTCAGGATGATGAGCATAATCATCAATATAAACCATGTTTTTTTTCTCATACCTGATATCAAACCTCCTGCTGATACCCATGAAACTTTCGATACCTTTTTTAATCAGTATGGAATTCACTCCTGCAAGAAAACAGGCGGCAATGGCAGCCATCGCATTTTCAACATTATGCATTCCAGGAATTTGAAGCAAAACAGGTACTTCTTCCCCACGTAAACACGCCGTAAAACAATAATGCGAATCCTCTATCCTTATATCTTTAGCATAAAAATCCGTTTTGGATTGGAGGGAATATCTGTACGAGTTTATATTCTTGTTTGCATTAATATCTAAGTCTTTTTTAATTAAAAGATTTCCGTTTTCTTTTATTTTTTGAGCAAAAAGACGGAAGTTATCCTGAAGATTTTGTTTGTTCGAATAAATATCCAGATGATCCGCATCCATCGCAGAAACAATAGCTATATCTGGCGTCAACCATAAAAACGAACGGTCGTATTCATCGGCTTCCAGAACAGCTATTTCAGCATTTTCACATGTTATAAGGTTTGAATTATAGTTTTTAATAATCCCTCCAACAAATGCATTGACAGGTGTTCCGGCTGAAAATAAAATATGCGCGATCATTCCTGTTATGGTAGTTTTCCCATGAGTTCCGGCAATAGCAATAGAATACAAATTATTGGTCAATTCACTCAAAACTTCTGCTCTCTTTTTAATAAGAAACCCGTTTTTTAAAATGAACTGATATTCTTTATTATCTTCAGGGATTGCGGGAGTATATACCACCAAATCCGCTTGAGAAGGGATTTTTTCAATATTTTCTTCATAATGCACATCAATACCTTCCTCCACAAGTTGTTTTGCAAGTTGAGAAGGTGTTTTATCATAACCGCTTACATCGCAACCCTGTTTTTTAAAATATCTTGCCAAAGCACTCATGCCTATGCCTCCGATTCCTAAAAAGTAATATGTTTTTCGGGTGTTGTGCATTATTCTTGTTTTTTTATCATATCCAAGATTATATCGGCAATACTATCCGCTGCATTTTTGTGTGCAAAACGTGTAATATTGCTAACGATTTTTTCACACATCTGTTTATCATTTATCAACCCAATAGCTTCTTTGACAAGTATATCTCTGGCTTCATTATCCTTCACAAGGATTGCAGCCGTTTTTTTAGATAATGACAATGCATTCTTTGTTTGATGATCCTCTGCCACATTTGGCGACGGGATAAGTATTGCAGGTTTTTTAGTTACACAAATTTCTGATATGGCAATAGCTCCGGCTCTTGAAATCACCAAATCTGCGGAAGCATAAGCATAATCCATACGGGTAATAAAAGCGTAAGCTGCTATCCCAGCATCCTTAAAATCATTACATGCTTGTTGTGCGGTGGCAAAAAAAGCTTTTCCTGTTTGCCATATCAATTGAATATTGTTCTTTTTAAATAATTCCAATCCATTTAGAATTGCTTCATTTATTGTGCGTGCCCCCAAACTACCTCCAACAACCAGAATTGATTTTTTTGTATTATCAAGCCCAAAAATTTTCAGCCCCATCTCTTTTTTCCCATCTAAAACATAAATATCCTGCCTGACCGGATTGCCTGTCAATATAATTTTTTCTTCAGGAAAATACTTTTCCATACCTTCATAGGCAACACAGATCCTGTTAACATTTTTTGATAAAATTCTATTTGTTATTCCGGGATATGAGTTTTGTTCTTGAATCAATGTAGGTATTTTCAGGTTTGATGCCACCCTTAATACGGGTCCGCTTGCATAACCACCCACACCAATAACTATATCCGGTTTGAATTGTTTAATAATTTTTTTTGCTTTTACCAGACTCCCAATTAATTTGAAAAAAGTGGAAATATTTTTTAATGTGAGTTTCCGTTGTATTCCACTTATATTTAATCCAATAATCTGGTAACCTGCTTCGGGAACTTTTTCCATTTCCATGCGTCCTTTAGCTCCAACAAAAAGTATTTCTGCAGAAGGACATTTTGCTTTAACAGCATTTGCAATTGCAATTGCAGGAAACACATGGCCACCAGTACCGCCACCACTTATTATAAATTTTTTATCAGTCCCCATTGGTAGTATTTATTTTTATCTCCGCATTATCTTCCTGTTGCTTTTTTTGTTTTTCCAGTTCATCATTGGCCCTGCTGATACTTAGCAATATACCTATGCCAATGCTGGTCAGCCAAATGGATGTACCTCCATGGCTAATCATGGGAAGTGTTTGACCGGTATTCGGCAACAAATCAAGTGTAACTCCCATATTTATCATTGCCTGAAAAACAATAACAAAACTTATTCCCAGACACAGTAATGTTCCGAAAAACTTATCGCATTTAGACGCGATTCTTATACCCCTGTATAAGATGATGAGATACAAAAATATGATAACAATAGCGCCAATCAAGCCATATTCCTCTATGATTATTGCAAAAATAAAATCAGAAAACGCTTGCGGTAAAATATTGCGTTGAGTGCTGTTCCCGGGAAATTTCCCCACAATCCCGCCTGTTGCTATCGCAATTTTTGCCTGATTCACCTGAAAAACATTGTCAGGGGTTTTTTCTGATTTAATCCCTAAAAATGTCTCAATTCTGCTTTCCACTGTTTTAAACCTGCCGATACCCGGAACTTTTTTTGCTATCAGATAAAACATTCCCCCTGTAACAAGCATTACAGCCAGAAGAGATAAAATATATTTTGTCCTTACCCTGCCCACAAAAATCAGTATCAAACAAGTAGCAAATAGTATAGCTGATGTTGAAAAATTTGAAAGAAGAATCAAGCCGCAAACCACAACAATAGGAATTAATATTGGTAAAAAACCTTTTTTAAAATCACTCATCTCTTCCTGCCTTCTGGAAAGAAGGCGTGCCAGATACATAATAATTGCCAGTTTTGCGAAATCTGAGGGTTGGAATTTAAGATTAATAACCGGCAAAATTAACCTGCGTGTTGCTTCGTGTTCTGTTTCCCCTTTAAATATTGTTATTACTAGCAGAATAACGGAAATAAACAAAGCTATCTGAGATATCTTTGAGTAATGTGTATATTTAATCAGATGTGAAAAATACATCAATACCAAACCCATTATCAGAATTAATATTTGTTTTATCAGGTATTGCTCCGGAACCACTTCCTTGCTATAAGCAAGCGAGCCTGTAGCGCTATATACTGCCAAAACAGACACCATAGTTAAAATAATAACAACAACCCAAATAACCTTATCGCCCTTAACTAATGAAAGAAGTTTTTTCATTGCTTGTTTTATTTACAAATTGTAAACAGCTCTTTTAAATTGAGTCCCTCTGTCTTCATAATTTTTAAACATATCAAAACTGGCACAGGCAGGAGACAATAAAACAATATCCCCGGGAACGCCAAGGTAATATGAGGTATGAACAGCTTCTTCAGCAGATGTTGCTTCTTTTAAAACAGGCACTATCGGTGTAAATTCTTTTAATATTTTTTTATTATTAGTTCCAAGACATACTATGGCCTTAACTTTGCTTTTCACCAAATCTTTTAAGGCAGAATAATCGTTACCTTTATCAAGGCCTCCCACAATCCATATCACAGGTTTTGTCATGCTTTCAAGGGCAAACCATGTTGAATTTACATTGGTCGCTTTTGAATCATTATAAAACTCTATTCCGTGAACTTTTGTCACAAACTCAAGGCGATGTTCAATACCCCTGAATTCGGAAAGGCTTTCTTTGATAATGTCTTTGCGAATATCAAAAACCCTTGAAATAATGCCTGCAGCCATAGAATTGTAAAGATTGTGCCTGCCAAGTAATGAATAATTTTCCATTGATATTTTTATTTTTTTTGATTTAATATTAATAACCAATTCATTGTTTTTTACATAAGCTCCATTTCTTTGATAAGTCGAATGAAGTGAAAACGGTATGACAGAAGCCGGAGTGTTTCGTTTATTTATTTCTTCATGAAGTACTTTATCGTCTGCACCATAAATAAAATAATCTTTGCCGGTCATGTTTTGTATAATTCTGAATTTTGAATCCACATAATTCTGAAAGTTCCAATTGTATCTGTCCAGATGGTCTTCCGTAATGTTCATTATCACCGCAACGTCAGCTTTAAAATTGTACATATGGTCAAGCTGAAAACTGCTCAATTCCAGCACATAATAATCATGTTTTTTCTCGGCCACCTGACCCGCAAAACTTTGACCGACATTGCCTGCTAATCCAACATTTAAACCTGCTTTTTTCAGAATATGATAAGCAAGTGTACTTGTTGTTGTCTTCCCGTTACTTCCCGTAATACATACTTTTACAGCTTTAGTAAACCTTGCTGCAAATTCTATTTCCGAAATAATCGGGGTTCCGCGATTTCTGATTTTCAGCAGCAATGAATTATCATCGGGTATTCCCGGGCTTTTTATCACCTCGTCTGCATTCAGGCAATTTCCCTCCGAATGTCCTCCTTCTTCATATCTTATGTCATTATGTAAAAGAACGTCCTTATATTTATCGCTAATTTTTCCTGAATCTGACACAAAAACATCAAAGCCTTTTTTTCTGGCCAGTACCGCCGCACCAGTTCCGCTTTCTGCACCACCAAGTATCACAATACGGGGGTTCATTTTTATTTCATTTTTATCTAATTTTTAATGTTATTACAGATAAAACCGCGAGCAATATTCCGATTATAAAAAAGCGCATTACTATTTTTGCTTCGTGATAGCCTGACTTCTGGTAGTGATGATGCAAAGGCGCCATTTTAAATATTCGCCTTCCCTCCCCGAAACGTTTTTTTGTATATTTAAAATACCCAACCTGCAATATAACCGACAAGCTTTGTATCAGGAAAACACCGCAAAACAAGGGTATCAGCAATTCCTTGCGAATCACTATAGCAAAAACGGCAATGATACCTCCCAACGCAAGGCTTCCCGTATCTCCCATAAATATTTGCGCAGGGTATGAATTATACCATAAAAAAGCAATACAAGCACCAATAAAAGCGCTTATAAATACTACCAGTTCTCCGGAGTTTGGAATATACATGATGTTCAGGTAGTTTGCAAACACCATACTGCCGGAAACATAAGCAAAAATGGCCAAAGTAACACCTATAATTGCCGAAGTGCCCGTTGCCAGACCGTCCAACCCGTCTGTCAGGTTTGCCCCGTTTGAAACGCCGGCAATAATAAATATCACAATAAGTATAAAGATTAAAAAAACCCATTTTTGATAACCGTTTCCCATCCACGCAATCAGATTTGAATAGTCAAATTCATTATTTTTAACAAATGGAATGGTTGTCTTTGATGATTTTATAGTTTCTTTAGAATAAATCTTTGATGATTCGCTAAAGTTTTCAACTTTAAAAATGCTATTTGTATTTACAAGGTTTTCTTTCAAATTAATATCAGCTCGTTCTCTAATTACCACAGATTCGCTAAAATACATTGTCATCCCCACAATTACTCCAAGGCCTATTTGTCCCAGGATTTTAAATTTCCCGGCCAGGCCCTTTTTATTCTTTTTAAACACCTTGATATAATCATCAATAAAACCAATAATCCCAAGCCAGATAGTGGTTATAATCATCAATATGATGTAAATATTGTGAAGTTTCGCAAATAATAATGTCGGAATAAGAATAGCACAAAGTATAATAATGCCGCCCATAGTTGGTGTCCCTTGCTTTTCAATCTGACCTTGCAATCCGAGGTCTCTAACGGTTTCTCCAACCTGTTTTTTTCTAAGGTATTTAATTATCCATTTCCCAACAATCAGGGAAATAAAAAGTGAAGTAATAATTGACATCGCTGCACGGAAAGAAATGTATTGAAACACTCCTGCTCCGGGGAAATCAAATTGCTTATCTATATAATCAAATAAATAATAGAACATAACTATAAATTCATTAGTTCTTTAATAATTTTTTTATCATCAAAAGGGGTTTTCACACCTTTTATTTCCTGATATTTTTCATGGCCTTTCCCGGCAATTAAAAGAATATCTCCTGCTCTTGCTAAAGCATAAGCAGTTTTTATTGCTTCTTCTCTGTTAATAATTTTAAGCACTTTCTTCCTATCTGTTATTTCAATGCCTGTCATCATGTCGTCAATAATTGTTTCCGGGTTTTCCGATCTGGGATTGTCCGAAGTGAATATAACTTTTTGGCTCATAGCAGCAGCAATTTTCGCCATTTCGGGCCGTTTTGTTTTGTCGCGGTCACCACCCGCACCCACAATGCAAATTAAATTTCCTTTGCCTTGCCGAATTTGATTAATGGTGCTCAATACATTTTTCAAAGCATCAGGTGTATGCGCATAATCAATTATAGCTACTACATTTTTTTCGTCTTTTATGCTTTCAAAGCGTCCTTCCGGAGCCTGTAACCCACTCAGAATTGTTAATACCTGGTTTTGTTCCTGTTCAAGGAGAACAGCTGTTGCATAAATAGCAGTAATATTATAAGTGTTAAATTCTCCAGCAAGTTCAGACCATAGCTCTTTCCCCGCAATTTCTATATGCATACCATCTAAGGTGTTCTCAATCATGCGGCTCTTGAAATCTGCCATTTGTCTCATGCTGTATGTATATTTTTTTGCCTTTGTATTCTGAATCATTACCTCGCCATTGCGGTCGTCAATATTGGTAAGGGCAAAAGCATCAGAAGATAATTTGTTAAAAAATGATTTTTTTGCTTCAATATAATTTTTAAAGGTTTTATGATAATCCAAGTGGTCGTGTGTAATGTTTGTAAATATCCCACCCTTAAAATTCAGCCCGGCTATGCGTTTTTGTACCACAGCGTGAGAACTGACTTCCATAAAACAGTATTCGCATTTTTCAGCAACCATTTCAGATAACAGTTTGTTAATGGCAAATGAATCCGGGGTTGTATGTGTTGCCGGAAGATATTTGTCATTTATGCAATACCTTATAGTAGAAATAAGCCCGGCCTTATATCCCAGGTTTCTGAACAAGTGATAAAGCAATGTGGCAATTGTTGATTTTCCATTTGTTCCGGTAACTCCAATTAATTTTAGTTTTGATGAAGGATCATCAAAATAATTTGAACAAATCATTCCAAGCGCAGCGCCACTATCATTAACCTGAACATAAGTAACACCTGTCGATAGTTGCTCAGGTGTTTTTTCACAAACTATTGCTATGGCGCCATTTTTAATTGCGCTTTCAATATATATATGCCCGTCAAATTGTGTTCCTCTTGTTGCAACAAAAAGACTGTTTTTAATCGCATCATTTGAATTAAAACATATAGTACTAATAGAAACATTCTCTGTTCCGTAAATACCTTTAACTTTTAAACCCTTTAATATATGTTGTAAAATCACGTACTGCATTTGCTACACATTACTTTCCAATTTAAGTATTATCGTTTTTTTCTCTTTATTATACAATTGTTCTTGAACTCTCCCCTTTCCTCTTACAATAACTTTAACTCCTGTTTTTTCCAGAAGATATACAGCATCTTTTGCCGTCATCCCTTTTGTATCAGGCATCCATTTATCCACAATCCTGACATCAGATTGATAGACCTGATTTTTATTTTTATTTAGAGATGACCACTCTGATGTGTTTTTACCCTTTATAAATGGAAAATTCAGATGAGTACATATTTTTTCAATATCACTTCTGTAGCCTATACTTAACTGCGGAAGCGATAATTTTTCCGGCATTTTATTTTCTTTTATTTTAATGTCAACCCTTGTAGAATATACTTTATCCGCTATCTCCTTAAATACCGGAGCGGCCACATCGCTTCCGAAAACATTTATGCCTTTCATATTGAATTCAACAACAATACAGGAATACATGGGGTCATCAGCAGGAAAATATCCGCAAAAAGAAGCAACGTGCCCGACAAAGTTTCCGCCACGGTCTTTAATTTCGGCAGTACCTGTTTTCCCTGCAATTTTATAAACAGAAGAACCAATATTATGTGCAGTACCTCTTATAACAACCCCTTCGAGTAATTTTTTGACTTTTATAATTGTAGACTTTGAACAAATTTGTTCAATCAAAACTTCAGGATGCCTTTGTATTATTGTATCACCACTGGGTTTATGTTTTCCGATTGCTTTAACAAGCATCGGCTTCATATATTTTCCGTCATTGGCAACAGCATTATAAAAAGCAAGAATTTGAAGAGGTGTTAGTTCTGCGGCATAGCCAAAGGCAACGGCAATAAAGTCAGCTCTTACAAAAGGGGGTTCCATAAAAGGAAAAAACGGACTGGTTTCTCTGTATAAATCCACTCCGGTTTTTTGTGTAAGGCCCATTCTAATAATAAGGTTTTTGAATTTATCTAATTCAATATCGTTTTTATTATTGGGGTCTTTTTTAAATGCTTCCCTTGTTAAATAAGTAATCCCGACATTTGATGATTTTTCAAAAGCTTTCCCCACTGAAATATATCCATATCCTTCTTTATGACTGTCCACAATAGTCTTAGGATAGTCACTATACTTTATTTGCCCGCTTAGCACAATAAAACTTGTGTCATGCCGGCCACGCTCCAAAGCGGCTATGACCGAAGCAAGTTTAAGTGTTGAACCAGGCTCAAACCTTTGTCTGTATGCATAATTACGCTTTTCATAGTATTTTCCATCTTTACCTATAGAAAGATTAGACATGGCTTTAATATGCCCTGTCTTAACCTCCATAAGTACTGCACAACCCCAGTCGGCATGAGTTGAATCAAGACTTTTTCTCAGGGCACTTTGGGCAACATCCTGCAGATTAATATCAATAGTAGTATATAAATCATCGCCATTAGATGGCCTTAAATTTGTATTATCCGGGACATCCACAAACGTTGTTCCTACTTTACGTTGTACAACAAAACCTTTTTGCCCGCGAAGTTCATTATGATAATGTCCTTGCAGCCCGATAAAATGTGATTCCGAACATTTTTTAATATCCAAAATACCAAGGCGAACAGGGTTTTCTGTCTTTTTGTATATAGAATCAATATAACTGATGATATCTTTTTTACTTGGAATTCCATCTTTAATAACAGGAAGTTTCGTAAGCTCCTGTAGCTGAAAAACATCAATCTTTTTTTTCATTACTCCGCCACGTTTTCCCCGATATGTATTAATCAGGTCGTCGCGGTAATAATCTCGTGAATATTCACCAAAAATATTTGAAAAGCTTTGGCTTAAAGTATCAAGATTTTTTATACATTTTTTTTCCTGATTTTTTAAATCTTTAATCCGGATTGAAACATCATATTCTGCGAGACGTTCATAGCCTATAGTAAAATAAGCAAGATTTTTAAGCGGATATATTCTTTTAAAAGTTTTTGTAATAGTTAATGCATCGTGTTTTTCTTTACCCAAAAGATTATAAAAGCGTTTTATTTTTTTTAATTCAGTCAAATTAACTTCCTTAAATAATAAATAATATTTATTGTTTTGCGCTTTCCGTAATTGCTTAATATATTTACTTCTGTTTTTTGTTGTTTTATCATTAAACAAACTCAGATAGGTTCCCATATACCCTACATATTTATTGAAAGTAGAATCCTTCAGCGCACTGGTATCAAGATTGATATTTACCTGATAAACCGGCAGGGAAACAGCCAGTAAATCTTTGTTGTCTGCATATATAAACCCCGGCCTCGGATCAAAAGCAACGCTTATCTCATTTTTCTGACTGGCCTGCCTTTTCCAATAGTCCCCTTCAACAAACTGAATATGAATTATTCTCCCTACGATAATGACAGCGAAAATAACTACCAGAATATAAATCAGATATGCTCTTGCCAATATTGATTTTCTTTTCTCTCTCATGGGTTTTGTGTTGCCTTGTGTTTTTCCTCAGCATTAATTTTTGATTTGGGAGGAGTTTCAGGTTCTTTTATTCCGGTTTTTAAGCTATCCAATCTTTTTGCTACTTCCGACTGTAACTTAATAAGCATTAGCTCCGATTGTGTTTTTATATATTCATTTTCAAGTTCAATCAATTGGTCGCTTAAGATTGAAGCTTTCTTAATACCACGTTCATAGTTATAGGAGTTCCCGATATAAAGAGCCACTAAAAAACACAAATAAAAAACAAACGGCAATAGTTTTAGTACAGCCTGAGTTGTCAGAACCTCGCCGTTAAGAATACTTCTGAAAATTGACCATAGACGCAATTCGTGCGTTTTTTTTATTTTCTTTTTTTCCTTAACAGTTTCGTTTGTTTCTGTTTTAAATTCGTTTTGTGTCATTAGTTTTTTTCTGCAATTCTTAATTTGGCACTTCTGGCTCTTTTGTTTTGATTTATTTCAATATCATCAGGTGTTAAAGGCTTTTTTGTTATTAGGGTAAAAGGAGTAAAATAATTTCCAAACATATCTTTTTCCACTTCTCCATCAAACCTGCCGGATTTCATAAAATTCTTTACCATGCGGTCTTCCAGGGAATGGTATGAAATCACCGCCAGGCGCCCGCCGGGTTTTAAAACATCCAGACTTTGTGTAAGCATTTCTTTCAGAGCCTCCAGTTCCTGATTTGTTTCTATACGTAGTGCCTGAAATACCCTAGCCATAAATTTATCTTCATTGCTTTTGTCAATAAGTTCATAAATTGCCATTTTTAATTCATCAACGGTCAGGATTTTTTTGGAGCTTCTATATCTTATAATTTTTTTTGCTAATGCTTTATGATTATTTAACTCCCCGTAATTGTTAAAAATCTCAGAAAGTTTTTCCTCGGAATAATCATTCACTATTTCCACAGCAGTATTCGCATTACGTATATCCATCCTCATATCCAGCTTTGAGTTAAATCGTGTAGAAAACCCTCGTTCAGCGGTATCAAACTGATGTGATGAAACCCCGAGGTCTGCAAGAATCCCGTCAACAGGTATGGCTTTATAATATTTTAAAAAATGTTTCAAATAACGAAAGTTGTTGTTTAGTAAAATCAGACGCTCATCATCCACCTTGTTTTTAATAGCATCAATGTCCCTGTCAAAAGCCATAAGCTGGCCATTTTCTATTTTTTTCAGTATCTCTTTTGCATGTCCTCCGCCTCCAAAAGTTGCATCAACATAAATCCCGCCGGGCTTAATGTTTAATCCATCAACAGCCTCTTTCAACATCACTGGATTATGAAATATCTTCATCTGTCAGAAGTTCAATGTTCCCAAGTACCTTTTCAGCAAGGTCAGCATAACCTTCAGGTTCATCTGTTATAAGAGTTTCATACTTGTTCTTGTCCCAGATTTCTATCCTGTCTAGATATGCAAAAACCAAGACCTCTTTTTCAATACCAGCATATTTCAACAAACTTTTTGGCAAAAGCAACCTGTTAGTCCCGTCTAATTCAATTTCTGTGGCACCCCTGTAAAAATATCTTAAGAAATTCCTGGCATCTTTTTTATACCTGCTAAGTTTCTTTATTTCTTTTATGATGGTTTCCCAGGCTTCAACAGTATATAAACCCAAGCATTGCTCAAAACCCCGGTTTATAACAAATTTTTTAGCCGAAGTCAAAGGCAGCTGCTTTTTTAGCCCGGCAGGAAACACCAGCCTGTTTTTCCCATCAAGCTTACATTCAAATTCTCCTTTTAATTCCAGCATAAAAAATAAAAAAATTAGTCTGTAAAGATAAAAATAAATTTCCCACCTTTTTACACTTTTTTACACTTTTTTAGTAAAATAATAAAAAAAAACAAGCCACAAAAAATAACGGCCTGTTAATCAGCCACTTATTGTCTAAAATTGTTAATAAGTTTTTTTCGGAATTTATTGAAGGCTGATTTTAACCTTCGTCCCGGGACCTTTCTGGATTTCTGTATACCTTTTATATTCTATGGTTTCATTGTCAACAAAACAAAAATCCTCTCCGGAAGATGAAGTACAAATACTTCCACATTCAAAATTTATCGTCAAGTCGAACTTTTTCTTTTCTGCCGGCAAACCGTCAGAACCTCTTGTAATAACTATTATCCTGCACATTTCTTTGTAGCCATGTTTATGTTCCTGATTGATAATTATAAACATAATTTTTTTATTATCTGGCGACCATTCTGGGCCACAGATACCATCAATGTCCGAATAATATTCCAGTATAGATATCTCTTTTTTTGAAGGAATAAAATACTGTTTTATTTTATTGTTTTCAGCAAACGTAATTATGCCTTCATGTATGTTAAGCAAAAAAGGACATTTCATAGCCTCCTGAAAATTTTCAGGCAAATTCACTTTGATGTTATTGCTGTCATAAAGCGCATAATCAGCACAGGAAGCATAACTGTCTGTTTCAATAAACTTATATTGTCCATGGCAACAAAACATAAAACTAATAAAACAATAGTCGCAAATTTCTTCATGGAGTAGACAAATTTTATTTTACTATTTTTGCCAATATAATAAATATTGATTTTTAATACAATACAGAAAAAACGCTGTCTGAAACAAACTTTCAACTTGTATTTTGACATGAATTTATTTCTGAAAATAATTTTATTACCCTTTTCCATGATATATGGTATTGGAATTATTTTTCGAAATATATTTTATGATTTAAAAATTATACGCTCTTACGCTTTTCCTACGCCCCTTATATGTGTTGGAAATATTAACACAGGCGGAACAGGAAAAACACCGGCTATCGAATATATTATCCGTACGCTGCTTGAAAATAACATTACAAATTTGTTTACACTTAGCCGCGGATATGGACGGAAAACAAAAGGATACATACTTGCTGATTCAAAATCTACAGCAGAATTGATTGGAGACGAACCTTTACAATTTTTTCTGAAATTTCCTGAAATACAAGTTGCCGTTTGCGAAAAAAGGGCTCAGGGCATTCATAAAATTCTTAACAAATTTCCTTCAACACAGTGCATACTTCTTGATGATGCTTACCAGCACAGAGCTGTCCGGGCTGGATTAAACATATTGCTGACAGTTTATGACAACTTATATTCAAATGATTTGATACTCCCCTCCGGGCGTCTTCGTGAATTCCGTTCTGCCGCCAAAAGGGCAAAAATTATTATTGTAACAAAGTGTCCGGCAAATATTTCCGAAACAAAAAAAGATGAAATTATCAAACGCCTAAAGCCCGAGCCTCATCAGAAAATTCTTTTTTCATCCATTAAGTACCTGCCTCCTGTAGCTGTCAATACAGAAATGATGCACAAATATACTGACTTGAAAGAAGTCTTTGTCCTGCTATTTTCTGGTATAGCCAATCCGGAGCCTTTGGAAAAATATTTAAATCAAAACTGCAAAACTTTATTTTCGCTCCGCTTTAAGGACCATCATGTTTATTCTGAAAAAGATATGGATTTAATCTCCGGGAAATTCCTAAATATTGTTTCTGAAAATAAAATAATAATAACCACTGAAAAAGATTACAGCAGGCTTTGTACAGAAAAAACATTTGACAAATACAGGAATCTTCCCCTGTTTTATATACCGGTAGAAATGGAATTTCAGGAAAAAGACAAAATATTTTTCAATCAAACCTTATTAGACTATGTTAGAAAAAATCAATGAAACAATTAAGTTCATCCGAAGTAAAACAAATTTTGAACCTGCTGTTGGAATTGTATTGGGAACAGGATTGGGAAATCTTGCCGGCGAAATTCATAAGGTTGCCAGTATCCCATATCAGGATATTCCTCACTTTCCCGTTTCAACAGTAATAGGACATAAAGGGCAATTTGTGTTTGGTACACTCAAGGGAGTTAATGTTTTGGCTATGCAGGGACGTTTCCATTTTTATGAAGGATATAATATGCAAGAAATTACTTACCCTATAAAAACATTAAAACACCTTGGAATTAAAACGCTTATATTATCAAATGCCAGCGGAGGAGTTAACCCGGAATTTTCTATTGGGGATATTATGATAATCACCGACCATATAAACCTTATGGGCACCAACCCCCTGATAGGCAAAAATGATGACCTGATAGGGCCACGTTTTCCCGACATGAGTGATGCATACGATAAAAACTTAATTAATAAGGCACTTAATATTGCAAAAAAGAATAACATTCTATGTCGCACCGGTGTTTATGCTGCCGTAACCGGACCCTGTTTTGAAACACCTTCAGAATATAAATATATTAAGTTTGTAGGGGCTGATTGTGTGGGGATGTCAACGGTACCGGAAGTAATTGTTGCAAGGCATATGGGGCTTCCGGTTTTTGCAGTTTCAATTATTACGGATCTTGGAGTTGAAGGAAAAATCGTTGAGATATCTCACGAAGAAGTTATTAAAGCCGCCAACAACGCTGAGCCTAAAATGACAAAAATTATCAGCGAACTTATCACATCTGTCTGAACTTAACCTGTTCAACAATTCTGACTTTCCATTTGCCATTTTCTATTAGGCATTTACGGTATGCAAATGCCTGCAAAATTCCACCAGAAGCAATAAGTGCCGCTGCAACAATACCAACTTCTTCTTTGAATACCGGCTGTTCATTGTTTATAGAATTGTTTACCACATCAAGAACAAAATACATCGTACCAAAACCCAGCAATATGAGTGACGCAATTTCAAATCCAAACCTTGTGCGATAAATTATAGTAATATCTTTGATATTTATGACATAATTATCAGAAACCACAAATGAAGAGTCGAGGACATCTGTTATTTTCCCGGAAATTTTTTTATCCGTTTCTCCTGTCAGTAGAGAAATCTTATCTCCGGTGTAATATTTATATGATTTTCCCGTTGCTTTCCCTTCAAGAATAAGGACATTTTGGGCGTTTAAAATTAACGAAACACAAACAAGAAAAAAAACGATTACGCTTTTATTTATCATAACATTTCCAAAAGTGTTCTTTTGTTTCTGTTCATTTGCTTTACTACTTCATCATAAGAATGGTCAACCCATTGATATAATATTTCGTCAGTAGTACTTCCGTCAATTACGATAGTATTCCAGAATTTTTTATTCATGTGATACCCAGGTTGAACACAAGGATATCTCTCCCTCAATTCGATAGCTTTTTCAGGATTGCATTTTAGACTTAAAATGAAATCCCCGCTTAATCCTGTTAGGGCAAACATTTTATCCAAAACTTTAAAAACCAATGTGTCATTATCAAAAGGAAAGCATTCGGTAGCTCCCTTTTTCGAAAGACAATAAATCCGAAACTCTTCAATATTCATTATATTCATGGGTATTGTCAAACAAAAATAAATATTTATTTGAAATTAATTAATAATCTTTAGTTTAGCTACATTATTTAATGTAGTATTTAACAATGATTAACAAAAAAGAAAAAATTTATGCAATAAAAAAGAATATATTTGTTGACTTTTTCATTTAACTTAACTACCAATATATGTCTTTAAGACAAAAAACATCTGAGCTCAGGAAACGGATGCACGGTGCCTTACAGGGAGGTGGCGAAAAAGCAATTGAAAAGCAAAAAGCCACCGGAAAAATGACAGCAAGAGAGCGTATCCTTACATTGCTGGATTCTGATTCATTTCATGAATATGATCTTTTCGTGGAACATGCAGGAAAGGATTTTGATATGGATAAAAAATACCTGCCCGGCGATGGTGTTGTAACCGGAACAGGAACTATCAGCGGCTATCCTGTATGTATTTATGCACAAGATTTTACAGTTGCAGGAGGTTCTCTGGGATATATGCATGCAAAAAAAATTGCAAAAATCATGGACCATGCCATGAAACTAAAAGTTCCACTGATTGGGATTAATGATAGTGGCGGGGCACGTATTCAGGAAGGGGTAAATTCTCTTGCCGGGTATGGTGAAATTTTTTACCGCAATACGCTGGCCTCAGGAGTTATTCCACAAATTTCAGTTATCCTCGGCCCATGTGCCGGAGGAGCAGTGTATTCTCCTGCATTAACAGATTTTGTTTTTGTGGTTGACAAAATATCCAAAATGTTCATTACAGGGCCTGAAGTAATAAAAACCGTGCTTGGAGAAGATATTTCTATGGAAGATCTGGGTGGAGCTAAAGTCCACGCAGAGATAACCGGCAATGCACATTTCTATGCAGAAAGTGAGCTGGAGTGTTTTGATCAAATAAAAAAGCTGGTTTCTTTTATTCCATGGAATAATACAAAAAAAGCAGAACCATTCCCTATAAAACAACCCAAAACAAAACAATATAAAATATCGGAACTTTTTCCTACAGATTCAAAAAAACCATATGATGTAAGAAACATTATTAAAGCCATTTGTGACGATTCTGATTTTTTTGAAGTCCAGCAAATGTTTGCAGCCAATATTGTAGTCGGGTTTGCTCGTATCAACGGGCAATCCGTTGGATTTGTTGCCAACCAGCCCATGGTTCTTGCCGGAGTTCTTGACGTTGATTCTTCGGACAAAGCTGCCCGGTTTGTCCGATTCTGTGACTCTTTTAATATACCATTAATCACTTTCGTTGACTTACCTGGGTACCTGCCAGGCATTGACCAGGAACATGCCGGTGTCATACGCCATGGGGCAAAAGTTCTTTATTCATATTCTGAAGCTACAGTTCCTAAAATCACAGTTATTCTGAGAAAAGCATATGGCGGTGGCTATAT
Organism: Bacteroidales bacterium; assembly: GCA_023228145.1. Taxonomy (NCBI): domain Bacteria; kingdom Pseudomonadati; phylum Bacteroidota; class Bacteroidia; order Bacteroidales; species Bacteroidales bacterium. Next base: position 23,247 of record JALOBU010000007.1, read on the forward strand.
TGCCATGTGTTCTCACCATTTAAGGGCAGATTTCGTCCTTGCCTGGCCAACGGCAGAAATTGCCGTGATGGGTCCAGAAGGTGCAGCAAATATTATTTTTAAAAATGAAATTCTCAACGCTCCCAACCCCGAAGAAGCACGCAGAAAAAAAATAGAAGATTATAAGGAAAAATTTGCCAACCCATACGTAGCAGCAGCATATGGTTATGTTGATGCCGTGATTGACCCCCTTGAAACCAGAAACTTTATTACTCATGCACTCGAAATTTCTGCACAAAAAAAAGAAGACAGACCTATTAAAAAACATGGTATTCCTCCCTTTTAATTGCAAATTACTATGAGTAAAAAAAAGAAACTTGTAAAACCGGAATTATATATTCTTAATGTGCTGGGAGAAGACTATAGTACTACACTAACTAACAAATACAAAAACAGAAAACCATATTCACCCTATACTCATAAACACATAACATCTTTTATTCCCGGTACCATTAAAAAAGTGTTTGTCGAAAAGGGAGATGAGGTGATAAGCGGGCAAAAACTTTTAATACTTGAAGCCATGAAAATGGATAATGAAATTATTACAAATATTTCAGGAAAAATTAAAAAAGTTTTTGTTAAATCAGGGCAAATGGTGAGTAAGAACGAGCTGTTGATAGAAATTTCCTAAACTATGATTTCCACACCCTCATTCAGGCTTTATTGAATAAATATTCAAATGAGTTTTTGTTAGAATATATATGTGTTCATTATTGCATAATGCACTTATTATTTCGTATTCTTCCGGCAGGGAAATTACAGCTTCTTCAAAAGTATTGATATTAAAAATTTTTATTTTGTTTGCTTCAACCAAAAAAATATCCTTTAAAAACACCTGAAATGAACATAGGTTTTTAAATGGTAAGAGTTTTAAATAAGTAGCATATCGGTCAAATACCAGTATTCCTGTTTCCGGAGCATATATATATAAATTATTGTTTGCCTCAACCATTGATACGGGAGAAATATCAGTTTGGGCAATTTCACTAATGTTTCCGCTGCTTTGAACCTGCTGTAATTTATTGTTAAAACGTATGATTTGATTTGTCAGCGGGTCATACAACCACAAACCATTTTCATAAGAGTTGGACATGAGTGTTGCGTTAGGATAATTCAGTTCGGAAAGCAAAATGAAATCTTTTTTCAGAGCCAACTTGTTATCAAGGTATTTTATTTTACCAAAACCTGCATTAAAAATCATTATTTTGAGGGGGTCGCTCACATCAACTCCGGAAATATGCCCGTCGCTAAATTCTGTGTAAGTATATAGTAAATTACCTTTAGCATCAAGTTTTTTTAGCGTACCCTCATTGATGAGATAAATATTTCCTAAATTATCGGCTGCCATGCTGCTTGCCTTCTGCTCAACAGCCAAAATTTTTTCGAGCTTATAAGCTTGTGCAAATGCAATGTTGATATAGCTCAACATAAAAAAAACAAACAGAATCCCTAATTTTCTCATTGTTTCGTTAAATTCAAAATCTCTTCAATATATTTTCGCCCGTTGTATAACCTGGGTACTTTGTATTGCCCCCCCAGCCTGTTGTTTTTTTTCATCCAATTGTAAAAAGTCCCTTTAGGCACATTGTGAAGTAATGGTTTTTTTAAAATCATATCATGATATCTTTTTGCTTCATAATCCGAATTGGCAGCTTTCAATGCATTATCAAAAACTTCACCAAAATAATCCAAACTGGCAGGTTCTGTTTCAAATTCAATACACCATTCATGGGTGCCATTGCTATTATCCTCAAAATATACCGGTGCTGCTGTATAATCATTTATCACGGCACCTGTTTTTTTACAGGCGATATCCAGAGCTTTATCTGCATTGTCAATCATTAATTCTTCTCCAAATGCATTTATGTAATTCTTAGTCCTCCCTGATATTTTAAACCTGAAAGGATTCAGCGAGGTAAATTTTATTGTATCGCCGATGATATACCTCCACAAACCTGCATTGGTTGAAATAATCAGTGCGTAATTTTTATCTGTTTCTACCTCAGCAAGTGATTTGGTTTGAGGATGCTCTTTATGAAATTCCTCCATAGGTATAAACTCATAAAATATACCGTAATCCAGCATCAGAAGCATATCATCCGCAAAGTTACGGTCTTGTATCCCAAAGAAACCTTCGGAGGCATTATAGGTTTCAATATAATTCATTTTATCTGAAGGAATAATTTTCTTGAATTGTTCAGCATAGGGAATAAAGCTTATGCCTCCGTGGACAAACAACTCCAGATTGTTCCAGACTTCAAGTAGGTTGTCACGGCCCGAAATTTCAAGTATGCGCCTTACCAGAAGAAGCATCCAGGAAGGGACTCCCGACAAATTAGTAACATTTTCGTTTATGGTGAATCTGACAATTTTTTCAAGCTTGCTTTCCCATTCATTCATTAAAGATACCGAAAGGTCGGGGGTTCTGATAAATTGTGCCCAAAACGGAAGGTTTTGTATAAGTATGGCTGACAAATCACCATAAAAAGCATCATTATTAAACTCGTTCATATCATGACTGCCACCAAGGGCAAGCCCTTTTCCTGAAAATATTTTTGTTTCGGGGTTATTATTGCAGTATAGTGTAAGCAAATCCTTGCCTCCTTTAAAATGACATTCTTCAATGGCATCTTCACTCATGGGAATAAACTTGCTTTTATCAGACGTTGTCCCTGATGATTTCGCAAACCATTTGATTTCCTGTGGCCATAATATGTTTTTTTCTCCCTTGCGCAAACGCTCAATATATGGTTTCAATTGGTCATAAGAAGACAACGGAACCCTTTCTTTAAACTGTTCTTGCGAAATCATTGATTTATAATCATATTTAATGCCCCATTCGGTATTTTTTGCAGAAGATACCAGCCATTGCATGCAGTCATTCTGTACTTCAACAGGATACTTTAAAAACAGCTCTATCTGATGCATACGCTGTTTCATAATCCACGACACTACCGAATTCAATAAAGCCATAACTAATGATTTCTTAGTATTTCAAAAGTACTATTTCTAAGCGAACTTTTTGCAAAAAATATATATGCCGTATATAAAAACTGAATTTTATGTTACTTTTGCAACATGGCAAATAACGAAGAATTATTCCGCAAAATCATTGCACATGCTAAAGAGTACGGCTTTGTTTTTCCGTCAAGCGAAATTTATGACGGGCTCAGTGCTGTTTACGATTACGGGCAATACGGTGTAGAACTGAAAAACAACATCAGGGCGTATTGGTGGAAATGGATGGTGCAATACAATGAAAATATCGTTGGCCTTGATTCGGCGATTTTTATGCATCCTGCCATCTGGAAAGCTTCGGGGCATGTTGATGCTTTTAATGACCCTATGATTGACAATAAAGATTCTAAAAAACGTTACCGTGCTGATGTCCTTGTAGAAGATTATATTGCCAAAATAGAAGAGAAAATTGAAAAAGAGGTTGTAAAAGCGTCTCAGCGTTTTGGTGATACTTTTGATAAAAAACTATATCGTGAGACCAATCCACGAGTTACAGAATATCAGAAAAAAATTGACGATATTAAGTCCCGTTTTTATTCGATGCTTGACAAAAATGATTTCGGGGGAATAAAAGTTTTGATTGAAGAATTGGGTATCGTTTGCCCCATTTCCGGGTCTAAAAACTGGACAGATGTTAGGCAATTCAACCTCATGTTTTCAACCCGTATGGGTTCGGTAAGCGATGATTCCGATGCTTTGTACTTACGCCCCGAAACAGCTCAGGGGATATTTGTAAACTTTTTGAATGTTATGAAAAGCGGAAGAATGAAAATACCTTTTGGTATTGCCCAGGCCGGTAAGGCTTTCCGCAATGAGATTGTTGCCCGGCAGTTTATTTTCCGCATGCGCGAGTTTGAACAAATGGAAATGCAGTTTTTTGTACGCCCCGGAGAAGAACTAAAATGGTATGAGCATTGGAAAGAAGAAAGAATGAAGTGGCATCTGTCACTGGGAATAGCCGCAGAAAAATACCGCTTCCACAACCATGAAAAACTGGCACACTATGCCAATGCCGCCTGTGATATCGAGTTTCATTTCCCTATCGGATTTAAGGAATTAGAAGGCATTCACTCCCGTACAGATTTTGACCTGATGGCTCACCAAAAATATTCTGGAAAAAAGCTGCAGTATTTCGACCCTGAAACCAATGAAAGTTATGTTCCTTATGTTATTGAAACCTCTATTGGCCTTGACCGGACATTTCTCGCTATCCTAAGCCATTCTTACAAAGAAGAAACGCTGGAAGATGGTTCTGTCAGGGAAATGATGAATATCCCTCCCGTTCTGGCTCCCATTAAAGTTGCGGTGCTTCCCCTCGTGAAAAAAGACGGAATGCCTGAAAAAGCACGCCGTATTTTTGACTCTCTGAAACTTAATTTTATGTGCCAGTACGATGAAAAAGACGCCATAGGCAGAAGGTACCGAAGGCAGGATTCTATCGGAACTCCTTTTTGCATAACCATTGACAATGAGACATTACAGAACAATACCGTTACTATCCGTTACCGCGATACTATGCTGCAGGAACGAATTAATGCGGAAAATGTAAGCCTGTTTATATCAGAAAAAATAAATCAATAAGTACTGATTTATGTCCCCAATAATATTATCTATTGACACTTTGAACTTTCATTATATTTTGTTATATTTGCTGATATAAACGACAAAAATGAAAATTTCCGTCATTTTACCCGTTTTCAATGAAGGGGATAATATTATCCCTATGTATCATAAACTTAAGGAAGTTATTGCCCCTTCGGGATTAGAGCCTGAATTTGTTTTTATAAATGATGGAAGCACTGATGGCTCTTACTCAATAATAAAAAATTTGTCTCTGGAAAACAGAAATGTTAAATTTGTCAATTTTTCAAGAAATTTCGGACATCAGGCTGCGTTAACCGCAGGGTTGGATTATGCCAGTGGCGATGCGGTAATAACTATGGATTGTGACTTTCAGGACCCGCCCGAGCTGATTCCGGAAATGATAAAAAAATGGCAGGAGGGCAATGAAGTTGTTTATACAAGAAGAAAACAAAGAAAAGACGGCTTCTTTAAAACTATTACTGCTAAATTATATTATAAAATTATTTACTGGTTTTCAGAATTCAAAATTCACGGAAATGTGGGTGATTTTCGCCTGCTCGGCAAAAAAGCGCTGGCAGAAATCAACAAAATGCGAGAAAAATCGAGATACCTGAGGGGGATGGTTCCCTGGATCGGATTTCAGTTTGCCATATTGGATTATGAACGCCCGTTAAGGATACACGGAAAAACCGGATATAAATTTTTACAAATGTTCAGGCTAGGCATGAACGGCTTGTTAAGTTTTTCTTTAGCCCCAATACGTTTTGGCCTGATTGCCGGGTTTTTTATCATTTTTTCAGGAATTGGATTTCTGATATACATGTTTTTTAATTATATGATTAACGACCAGTTTTATAAATTACTTGAGTGGATGGCTGTTGTTAATTATATTTTGATAGGTTTTCTTCTAATTATGATTTGGATTATTGCCGAGTACATCGGAAAAATTTTTAATGAAACAAAAAACAGGCCTATTTACATTATTAACGATACAGGCAATATCGAAAATATCAAATGAAAATCCTGGTTCTCAATTATGAATATCCGCCCTTAGGCGGAGGAGCCGGGGTTATTACGCAACAAATTTCTGAAGGGCTGGCATATCTTGGCCATAATATTACTGTTGTTACAACCTGGTTTGAAAAACTTCCTGAGAACGAAGAAAAAGACAACCTCAAAATCATCCGCCTGAAATCTGCCAGAAAATATACTTATCGTTCCAATGTTTTTGAGATGCTTTCCTGGATAAAGCACAGTAAAAAATTCCTTGCTGCTTATTGCTGTGAAAACAAATTAGATGTCTGCCTTACAAATTTCTCACTGCCCGGAGGAGAAGTGGGGTTTTTTCTTAAAAAAAGATTCGGCATCCCTTATACGGTAATTTCTCACGGACACGACATCCCCTGGTACTTTGCTAAAGAAATGTTTTTTTATCATTTGCTTACCTATTTTCGTATTAAGAAAATCTGCAAAGCATCGGCATTTAATTTTTTACTGAACGCCGACATGAAAAAAAATGCAGATAAATTTCTTGGTGAGAAAGACACAAGCAAAAACATTATAATACCAAACGGTTGTGATATGGATTTTTTCAAACCCGGGCAACATAAGAAATCCGGCACATTTAAAATTTTATTTACCGGCAGGCTCGTTCAGCAAAAAGATCCGTTTACTTTTCTGGGTGCTTTGAAGCAACTGGCAGAAAAACAAGTGCGCTTTACGGCAATCATTGTGGGGGACGGTATATTAAGAAATGACATGGAGAAGTATGTTAAAAACAATTTTCTGACAAATAATGTTACATTTAAAGGATGGATGACAAGAGAACAAATATTGGAAGAATACCAGTCTGCCAGTGTTTTTGTTCAGACATCAATTTATGAAGCCATGTCGGTGGCGCCTCTCGAAGCTATGGCTTGTGGCACGTATGTTATTTGCACACCAGCCGGAGCAAACAGGGATATTATTTTTGAAAATGAAAACGGCGATACTTTCTCCACAGGCAATTCATCAGAACTCTCAGAAAAACTTTTTAACTTTTATAACACAAAGTATAAAAACGGGCTTGTTGTGAGCAGTGAACTAATTGATAAAATACGGACTTTATACTGTTGGCGTAATCGTATTATTTTAAAATATCAGGAGTACCTGGGAAAAAGCTGCCGGTAAAATTATGGTCTTTTTGTTTTTTCTTTTTTAAAAACCCTTACAAATTTCCAGAAATATTTATTTATCAGGCCGGGTATTTGTTGCAAAGAAATTCTGATAATTACAACACGCAGTAGATTCTTAAATCGTTGTGTCCCGGGTGAAGGCAATAATAAGCCATATGTTTTGAGTAATTTGCCAATATATGACTTATAGGGGATTGCATTTTTATTGATACGGTTACGCCTCCACTCCTCATTTACCAGATGCAGTGCGTACCAGCTTTCCGGAACAGCATAATCCTTATACAACATCTTACGAATTATAAGCCAGCTGTCCTGGTTCGAAAAATCTTTGATGTAGTTATTGAGCTGTAACTCATTTATAGTATCATTCAGGATTTTTATCGGCAGGTTCCAGTCGCGGTTATTTTCATCAACAAGATGTACAGCCCTATCAAAGCACAGCTTCATCAGCTCGCTGCGGGGCGGGCATTTCATCATATTCCCGACCATGGCAAAATCGTGATGTGTTCTGAAAATATAAGGCTCATTAAAATCAAACGGCTTAAGGCACACCACATCCATATCCACCCACCATCCGCCGTATTCGTAAAGCAGTTTATACCTGAAAATATCGGAAAAGCCCGCATAGCTGCCTTTGCCGTGGCCAAACTGATTCGAATGCCTGTAACAAAAAACTTTTTCGCGGGGTATTATTTTGGAAGCATCCTTAACAACAAGCTTGTCGGGAAGTTGTGTTTCAATTACATCATAAGCCCAGAGCCAGAACTCATGGTTATTACGAATAAATGATTTTATACACAACAATTCCATAGCCGAAAGCTTTTTGCCAATCCATAATCCGTGTATTATTTTGTTTTCCTGCGAAATCATTTCAGAAAAATTACATTTAATTAAAATTTAGTGAATCTAAAATTCCCGCCTGTTTTAAATTCCATTCTATGCCTTTTGCCATAAGGTTATATCCTTTGGAATTAAAGTGCCCGTCAGTTTCCCAGTATAAACCACTCCTGTTTCCCGGATTAATACCCGCAATATTATTATTATAATCTCTCAAATCAAAGACAGGTATAATATTTTCTTTTTTTAGTTTTTTAATAATTGGGATATAAAAAGGATTCCCATCGTCAATAATTACAATTACAAGTTTAATATTTTTCTTACGTGATAATTCATAATATTTATTTATACACTTAGAAATTTCTTTTTCGGCTTCTATGAGTATTTTCTGGTTTTCGCTTTGGGGTAACAAATTATTGTAATGTAAAATATTATTAATGGCATAGCGAAAAATATAGCTAACGGCGTACAATCTTTCCCACCATGGGGCTTTTCTGTATTTTATTCCCGAGCCGGTAAATCGCTCAAAGCCGCCTCTCATACGGTAAAATTCAAAATCAGAAGAGCCTAATGCAAGCAAAACCATATCGGGAGAATACTTTAACAGTTTTTTTTCGAGCAATTTGTATTCAAAAAACGGATCGGATGATGATATTCCGGCATTTAAAACAGTGATTTTTTTTGTAGTATTATTTTTCAGCTTTTCCTTCAGCAGTGCCGGCCATGTGGAATCATAAGGTGCGCCTATGCCTTCTGTGAAAGAATTTCCCAGGCAGATAATACGGTATTCATTTTCTTCCTTAGTAATAGGATGATTAATGTCACGGAATCCATCATTATTTGCTGTTACAGGGAAAAAAAATCCTTTCCCATTTGACATGTATGTTGAATTGGGCTTATTGCAATAAACATCCGGCTGTTCTTCATTTATGTAACTTTTAATTACATTATATCCCGAAACATAAAAGGAACCATTTTGTTCGTTATAACTTTTATTTAATCCTGCAATACGCAGGACTGTTTCGGCACAAAGCCAGATACATCCGAAAATAATCAATACTGTTTTTAATGTTTTATATTTCCCGGGCGACAGCCTGATTTTTTTTGCAATCAGTTTTAAAATGTACCACAGTAATGTGATAATAAATAAAATCATCAGCACTGCCGTTATAAACATCGCCATGGAATATCTTAACAGAAGGTACCCGAAAAAAATCGCCAGGGCGGTAATCACAGAAAACAGTATCGTTTTAAACCAAAAGTGCTGTTTGCCGGATTCTGAATTAAATAATTTCACTTTACTGCTCTCAGTTTGTGTTTTTTTTGGCTAATACGGCTTCTGATGGAATCTTTTTCATTGCTGTTTAAAACAAAGTGTAAACAAAAGGAGCTATGGCTGAACCGCTTCCGAAAACAATAAGTACCCCTACCAGCAGCAATACTATGATAATTGGCAGCAACCACCATTTTTTCCGTACTTTCATAAAATTCCATAAATCCTTTAATGTTTCCATAATCATTCAGTGTTTATTTTTTATGTGGGATTATCCGGTTTTTCATTCTTTCATAAGTGAATCAATAATTCCCATTTCTTTCAATTTCCATTCAACACCTCGGGCAAACAATTCATATCCTTTTGCATTGTGGTGGCCGTCTTCGGTCCAGTAATATTCTGAACTGTTTGATGGCCCTATTCCTTCGTACACAATAAAGTAGTCCATCATGTTCAAAACCCCGTCAGGAATTTTATTGTGGAGCTTCTCACAAACATCTTCCAGTGCCATCATTTTTGAATTTATTTCGCCCTTTAAAGGATGAAAGGCCACGATAAAAATAAAATCATTCTTTTTTGCCAGCTCATTAAAAAGCACTACCGCTTCCATGATTTTCTCTTTATCGGCTTCATAGTTCTCTTTGGTTTTACTGCACAGTAATGCATCATACCCCAAGGCTGCAAACAAAAGCCTTGAAATACGCAGGGAAGCATAGACGGGTTCCCACCAGGGCGCTTTATTGAACACAACAGTGCCGTCAGGCCTGAAACGATCTATGCCGCCCCGGATATGAATATCCGTTATATCAGATATATTTACGGGCAGGATAACCATATCGGGTTTATACTTCATCAGTTTTTCCTTTACTAAAATGTATGAATAAAAGGGGTCGCTTCCACAAACGCCGGCATTCATGAAGGTAAGTTGTTTTCTTATCGGGTATTTCATAAGCCCTCTTTCAAGAAATTTCAGCCAGGTAGAATCGGCATGTGCACCGTCCCCCTCTGTAAATGAATCACCCACACCGATGATGCGGAATTCATTTTCAGATTTTATGATACTGTGCTCCCTGTCGGATAATTTTTCCGTGTTTATCATCCGCATATAGCAGTATTCGGCGTTCACCAGCTTATGATTGCTGTCCCATGTGTGAAAATATTTTTTGTTTTTGGTATTGTATGGGGAATAATAATAGCCGGGAAACCCATGTTCAAGCCTCGTGCTTTTGTACCCGGTGATTATAAACAAGACTTCTGTCAATAAAAGCAGCAAGGCGATGCTTGTTATGCTCAACCTTATCTCCTTCAGATGTTTCTGAGAGCGGGCTAAACGCTTAATGAACATTATCAGTATATAAACCAGCAGCATAAACAGGATAATCATAAACAAACCCGAAGTGTTTAAGTAAAAGCCTGTATATACGTAGAAGAAAATATGAATCAGCAGCACAAAAACAAATAAATACCAGAGCACTTGGTAAAAACGTCTTACCGGCATGTACTTCAGGAAAATAAACATGGAAGCTACATAAATAAAAAGCATTATTAATATAGCAATGAATCCCAAGTGGGCTTCTTTCCATGATAACATATTCCATACAATTGCCCAAAAAGAAGTCCTGGGTTTTAATTTTAAGGAAATATCGGCTTCGGTATCAGAATTTAAATGAAGGTTTTCAGCCGTGGTTTCTCTGCTACCATACAAAACTTTTACTTTCTTTATCAGAATTTCCGTGCCGGAATAAATCATAAGTTTCGAAAAATTCCTGTTGCCTTTGTATTCCCATACAGAATTTCCCGGCAGTTTATCCAAAACCAGTATTGTTTCCCGGGGTGAGTACCCAAATACTTTGATGTTGGCAGCCTGTGTTTCGGTCATTCCGTCCATGATTACATCAAATTTGCCGGATAGTAGGACCTTTGATAAATAGCATTTATAAGCAACGGCAGCCGATGCCGAAATTATCATCAAAATGATAAATGCTGTAATAACAACACGCCACTTATGTTTATGCTTAAACAATATTGAAGTTTTTAAATTTTTCGACAAATTCTCTCATGGCAAATTTAAACCAGTACGTATAAGTATCCGGCTGCTTTTTCATATCCTTTAACAGCGCCCTTATCTGAATATATTTCCATTCGTGCACTTCCTCTTTGTCCGGATGCGGTACTTCATCGGAAAAACCCAAATAGGCGTATACAATTTCGTTTTCAGTTAGTTCATTATCCAGTTTCACGGTGTACCTGTAGTTGAAAATCCATCGCAGTTGAGATGTAATCCCCATTTCTTCTTTCAATCTTTTCTCCGCTTGCTCACCTTCATTTTTTTCAGAGACAAAATGACTACAGCATGTGTTCGACCACAGACCAGCGGAATGATATTTGTTCAATGCCCTTTGCTGTATAAGCAATTCATTTTTTGAATTCATAATAAAAACTGAAAATGCACGATGCAACAAGCCTGTTTTATGCACGGTCATTTTATCCTTAAAACCAATTATCTTGTCTTTTTCATCAATTACAATAATATTCAGCATCTGATCTTTTTTATTATATAATTAATAAATCACAGAAAAAAACAACATAGCGCTTACTAATATCTATGCATGTCAATACCTTGTTTTAAATAAGTTTTTTCTATCTCTTCTATTATCTTTTTATTCGATTTGTTTTTTAGTTCCCTTATGATAATTTTTGCGGGAATGCCCTCGATTTCTTTATATAACAGGGCCAATAACTCTTTATTATTAAAATGATCAAGAATTTTATTTAAATTAATTATTAAATTCTCATTTGTTTGTTTTCTCACAATTTGTTCCGCTGTTTCGGGGTTAATTCTTTTATTAATTTCGAATAAAATTATTGTTTTTATCTCTTCAGAATCATCATGTCTTGTTTTACCTGTGTTTTTAATGAAGATGGCTTTGGCGGAATTATATACAGATATTACAGCTAATATGAAAAACACATGGGAGACCCATGCAAAAAATATAAAATAAGAAAAATAATGAAAAAGGAGAGATAAAAAAGAGTTCTTTTTTAACAACCTGTATGCAAGATGAAATAAATTAATGATTTTTGAATTGTACAACTGTCTTGTGAAATACATCCGGAGTTGTCTTATTTGATATGTATTTCTGTTATTTATAGTTCGCCATGTACTGGAATCATGCGAACTGATGTTGTATTTTTCATAATGCTTGTTTAAATCCGAATTAATCGGGATATTACAAGCAGCAACAGATGAGGCAATGCCATATCTCAAAAATCTTTTAACAAAGAATAATGTTTCAATGAAATTCAGGGTGTTTTCGCCAGGAAACCCGACAATCAGGTTGAAATTAAAACTAATATTAGCCTTGGCAGTATCCATCAGCACCCTTGCAGCTAATTTTCGTTCATAGCCCTTATTCATAAGCCTGAGTACCCGGTTGCTGGCGCTCTCAAGCCCATAATGCAGGTAATTGCAGCCCGCCTCCTTCATTTTTTTCAACAATTCAGGCGTCAGTTCTTTTCTTATAGCCAACTGAGAATCCCATGTAATATGTATTTGTTCCTGTATGAGCAGGTCACAAAATTTCTTTACCCCCTGAATATTGCCACCCATATTCGAGCATGTCAGCCAAAAGGTTTTTATCCGCGGATTTTTTTCCAGTTGATATTTGATTTCATCTGCTACTTTTACAGGATCCCTGAACTGGTATTTATTCCAGCAGGTCCATTCATTACAGAAAGAACAACGGTTTACGCAACCCCTGCTGATCATTACCGGCAAATGTTCCCAAGAATAATTATCCTGTTTAAAAAAACTCAGATCAGCAAAAGGAATATTATCAATGTCTGAGGTGGGAACATCATTTTTATAGTTTTCGGTTTCATCCATCATTAACCGGAACCAATATCCCCTGGTATTCTTGAATTTACCATTATTTTCATAATATGTAAGCAATGCAGGCAAGTCACTTTCGCCGTCGCCAGAACATACCACATCAATTTCGGGTTTAATTTGCCTTATACGGTTAAGGTTTTCATAACTGACGAAACAATAAGGCCCTCCCCAGAAAACGACTTTTTCAGGTACTTTACCCTTAATAATCCTGGTTAATTCATAACTAAACAAATTGCTTGTAGCATGAACGGAAAAACAAATCACACAAGGATTAAAGCTTAAAATCTCGTCAATAGCTTCGTATATTATTTTCTCAAAGGCCTCAAAAAGTTCATTAATAAAATCAGTGTTTGTAAAATCATTTTCAATTTTATAATTTGTCCATGATTCTGGATTAATATGTGTTTTATTATTTTTTGAGTTTTTTATCGCTAAATAAATATCTGTATTAAGGTCAAAACACCTTACTTCATGCCCGTCTCTCTTTAGCGCGCTGCCTAAGAGTGATAGCGCATAAGGAGGAGCTGTTGTTACCCATGCCGGACATTGTATCAATGCGACTTTCATATAGCAGTAAAATAAAAACTCATAAAATTGATGTCATAAATAATTTCAATGTAATGATACTGTTTCTATAATAGCTTCATGCGGATAAAAAAGAAAAGTGCCTTCTAATATTCAGCTTGATATTTTTTCGTTTTTCTTTTAAAGCATATTTAAGTTTCAACGATCTCTTTGTATACAATTTTTCTATCTGCAAAAGCAAAGCATTATAATTTCTGAGATTTTCTTTTTCTATTTCTGAATTTTCTGGCAAGTAAATACTGGTAAGTACTTTATGTATAATTTTTAATTCTCTGTTTGGCATACCAAATAAAGAGGCCTTTTGTGGGTAATAAACCGTATGAAAAAACAGCTTGACATTATTCGTATTTGAAAAATTAACCAAGTCAGGCAAGGTTTTCCAGTTCTGCTGCATCGGGCAAGCAGTAATAGTCAGTTCGGTATTATTTCTGTTACAATAATCAATGAAATAATGGATATTTTTCATTGTTTTCTCAAAATTCGCATTGATTCTTATTTTTTCGTATTTCTCTTTATCAACTGTATCTAAAGAAATATTGAATAAAAATCTTCCTTTCTCAATTAATGATTCTATTTCATCATTAAGTATAGTGGCATTGGTCTGAACGATCAGAAGGCATTTAGGATTAACCTCGATAATTTTTTTCCATATTTTATAAAAGACAGGGATCATGAATGGTTCTCCTCCAACAAAATGAGCCTGTTTCAAATGAGGAATATAATCTTCAAGTTGTTTTATAAAGTCATCATCATATGGGTTAGATAACGGCGGAAGTTTCAAGGAAGCTGTTCTTAGCATTGAAGAAGATTCCCCGTCACACATAAAGCACTCTAGGTTGCAGGTATTGGCCAGCTGGAATTCTATTTTAGTCGGGTATGTTTCATGCTGTGGAAAAAAACCATAATACCATGCTTTCATACTTTCCGGGCTGCCTTTCTTCAGGTAATACCTGCACGTGGCACAACCTTTATGCAATTTTTTACGTTTCATCAATGTTCGGAAACGCCTTATCTTGTTACCAAACCAGATATCATTCAGAGAATCTTTAGGATATTTGCCGTAGTAATATTTTCTATTTTCGCAACAAGGAAAAGCCTGTCCATAAAAATCAAAATAAACGCTCCGGTAGGGAGCATAGCAATATATATTATCTGTAATTTTATGATTATTTTTATTCTGTTCTTTTTTCATTTTCAAAAAGGAGACAAATGTGTTCTCTTTATCACAGGCTGTTCATTTTCATAAATTAAATGTAAAATAACTCAAAATTTCTGTTATGATTAGTGCCTGTATGATATGTATGCTTTTCAAACAAGATCTTTGTGCTTGAATTTTTCTTTTATGTCATAATTTGTATAAAAATGTTTTAACTGATACAGCAAATGATTAAAAGATTTAAGATTATATTGCGCAGTAATGGTCTGGCTGTTTATCTTAACTTCTGACAATTTAATATAAATGTTATTTAATTCTTCTCGGGTACATCCGAAAAAAGACACTCTGGCTGGGAAAAGTACTGTGTGAAAATGAATCTTGATATCGTTTTTATTTGAAAACCTGATCAGGTCGGGTATTTCCGTCCAGTTTTGCTGCATGGGGCAGGCAGTGAGCTTAAGGTCTGTTTTTTTTCGCCTGCAGTAATCAATAAAATAATATATATGAGCCATTGTGTCCTCAAACCTTGCATTTTTCCTTATACGTTCATACATATCTTTCTTCAGTGAGTCGATAGAGATGTTAAATGAAAACCTTCCCCTTTCCAGCAGAGATTTTATATTTTCATTAAACACAGTAGCATTTGTCTGCACTATGATCTCGCATTGCGGGTTCAGGCTGATGATCTTTTCCCATATTTTAAAAAAAACCGGAATCATAAACGGCTCTCCGCCCACAAAATGTGTTTGCTTCAGGAATGGGATAAATTCTTCCAACTGCTCTACAAAAGAATCGTCGTAAGGATTATGATATTGCTTTAATCCGATCTTTCCCCTGATTACGGATGAAGAATATGAATCGCACATAAAACATTCAAGGTTGCACTGGTTGGAGAGCTGGAACTCAATACGTGAAGGATACTTTTCAGTTCCCGGGACACATTCATAATAAGTGGATTTCGTGATCTGTCCGTTTCCCGGCGTTAAAGCAGGCTTGCATGAAACGCAGCCATGGTCTAAATTTCTTTTTTTGATCAGTAGCCGGAATTTATTTATTTTTTCACCAAACCATATCTCATGAATTGACTGATTGGGGTATTTACCATAAGAATAGGTTTTGTTTTCGCAGCAGGGGTATGCATTCCCGTGAAAATCAAAAAAAATACTACGGAATGGCGCTTTGCATACTATAGGATCAGAAAAAGACTGATTTTTGAACTTATTGATAAAGGCCAAATATATCTTTTGTAAAAAAAAAATTTTAAATGCGCTCATATGTTAATCATATCACCTGAGTTTGACAAAAATTATAAAGTTGTTTTAACCCAGCTTAAAGAAAATTATGATTTTACACGAATCAGATATTCTCCCAATTATAATATAAAAACATGATAATCCTTGCAAATATACCTAATTTATTGAGATATTACTGTGTTTTGAGAATAACTAACCCGTTACTTTTCAGGGATATTATATATTTCGAATTAATATGCCATAATAAACAATTTTGTTTCCTTGTAAAACAAATCTTACTTGGTCAGTCATTATATTTGTATGATCAAAAAATTCTAAAAGAGAACGACAAAATGAAAAAAATTCCAAAAGATTTACTAAAACAGTACAATGCAACGAGGGATCCATTTCAGACACATATATTTTGTCATGCTCCTTTCCGGTCCTTATTCTTTTCTTTAAATGGCAATGTTTATACATGTTGTGCAAATAAGAAATTTGTTGTGGGAAAATATCCAAAGAGATCCCCTCGTGAAATATGGTTTGGGAGGAAAATAAACAGGTTAAGAAAAAAACTTATATCCAACAATCTTTCTCTGGGTTGCAATTCGTGCGCCGAGAACATTAAAATGGGGAATTTTAATATTATGGCTTCCAAAATTTATGATAATGTGCCAACAAATGAAATATACCCCTCTAGACTTGATTTTAACCTGTCAAATATATGTAACCTTGAGTGCATTATGTGTAATGGCGGTGATTCATCTGCAATATTCAAAAAACAAAAAGCGCTGACAACTCTTCAAACAAAGCAATATAATTTAAATCTTTACGGAAAAAAATTTGTTGAGGAAATCCGGGAATTCATTCCCCATCTCAAAACTGCTTTTTTCATCGGGGGAGAGCCTTTTCTGATTAAAGTATTTTATGATTTATGGGAGATATTCACTGAGGTAAATAATGAATGCGAACTGGTCATTCAAACAAATGGTACCATTCTGAGCAATAAGATAAAAATGTTACTGGAAAAGGGAAGATTCTACTTTAATGTTTCCTTGGATTCGTTGGATAAAAAAACCTTTGAAATGATAAGAGTTAATGCCAACTTTGAAAAAACCATGTCGAACCTGGAGTACTTTATTGAATATGCTGAGAGAAAAAACACATACACAAACCTGACCGTATGCCCTGTCCAGCAAAACTGGAAAGAAATTCCGCATTTGGTGAATTTTGCAAACGAAAAAAAAATATCTATTTATTTTAATACAGTTTTCAAACCCGGATTCTGTTCATTTTCTGGCTTTAACAATAAACAGCGAAATGAGGTCATTGATTATTATTCTTCTTTTAATTTCCCCGAAAAAACAAATTGGGAACGAATAAACAAAGCATCCTTTAAAACTTTAATTAATCAGCTTAGAAACTTTTATTGAAATAATCACTGACCGAAATTGTCATGTAATGGTTACGTGAATCTGTAATGCAACAATAAATCCAGTGCAGTTATTTCTATTTTTTTAGTGAATCAATAATTCCCATCTCGTTTAGTTTTTGTATTACACCACGGGCAAATGCCTGATACCCTTTTGGCTTGTTGTGATCGTCCACTGTCCAAAAATAATCATTCGAATTGCTGGCTCTTATTTTTTCAACAGACTTGTAATAATGTAACAAATCCAGATACTGAATGTTGTTGTTTTCACAAAACCCTGATATTTCTTCAATAAAAAAACTCTTTCCGGTTTCAACTTCGTGTTTCCACGGATGAAGTATAACAACCATTTGAAAATTATTTAAAAGGGCAAGCTTCTGATATTTCAAAATCACATTTTTAATATCCTGTATGGCTTTAATTTCCTTATCCTTCTGCTGTGAAGGTGAAAGGAACTGAAGATTATAATTTAGAACTTTATGTACAAATAATCTAATAATATGACAGTATCCATACAACCACTCCCATTGGGGCCCATCAGTGAATTTTACAGTACCGTCATTCTGAAACCTTTCAAAACCGCCCCTGAAAGCGACATCTCCCAGATCGCTTATATTTATAGCGCAAAGCAAAAGGCTGGGTTTGTGTTTTAAAAGTAATTTATCAAAAATAATATATTCATAAAAAGGGTCGCTTCCGGCTATACCACCGTTGATAGTAAACACATTAACATTGCCTGTTAACAACCTGATATTTCTTTCCACTAATTTTAACCATGTTGAATCCTGATCCGTTCCGATTCCCTCGGTATAAGAATCCCCTATTCCCACAATGCGGTATTCTCTTTCTGCTTTTTCTTTAAAATCATTTTTTTCTGCCAAGCCGTCACTATTAGATTTGAAGTAATATTCAAACTCATTGGGGCTCGCAAACCTATGGGTACTGTTGGGTTCATATAAATTAAGCCAACTCTTGGGTGCTGTGAACATTGAATGATACTTCCCGTCAAAATAGGCTAGTTTTTCAATGGGAGTATACATGCCCCCCCACAATCTTAATATCAATTCAACAAGTATGAAAGAAGTTAATAAAGAGTAAAGCAGCAATCTGATATTTGACTTTGCTTTATCATTAGTTCTTGCCAAACGGAAATATATAAAAAACGCCGATATCAATAAATAGAAAAAAGTGACAATAATCCAATATCCTGTGAAGGCTTCAAGTCTAAAAAAATAAAATAAAATAGCCTGCACAAAAGAAATCCCGAGAAAGACTATTGAAATCCAAAAAAAAGAAGTGGTGTGTTTTTTATTCAAAATAGATGGAATGGCATATCAGTTAAACCTAAGAATTAACCTATCATCATAAATTGCATTCAGAAGATCATTATTTTCTTTATTTTCAGGATTTATCTTATTCGAATATACAACTATTACAAATAAATCTTTAAAAATATTTGAATCAAATTGCAGATTTTTTGTTCCTATGAATGAATTGTCTTTGGAATTATTAAATGTAATATTAATCTTGATTTTTGAAGAATCTTCCAATTTATTGATTGACAAAGGAAATGCAACAATAAATGTACTATCATACATGTTGTAACAAAAATAATATTTTTTAAAAGATTCAATGTCATTTGTTTTTTCCCCGGCAATCTTGTAAAAAGAAAGAGTTTCTGAATTCTGATTGTATATGACCGGTTTTTCTGTTTGCTTAATTGGGTCACAATGGCAAGTGTTTTTAAAAGGGCTGTTATCTTTGACGTACCTGACTTCCCCTAATCCAAAAAACGCTGCCATGCCCTGCCTGAAATGAAAAGTTCCCAGGTTCATATTCTTTTCAAAATCCTGATATAATACTGTTTGAGGTTGATGCTGAATTTTTTCTAAAACAACTATTTTTTTTCCGCAGCAAACATTATTATAGGTCCGTGTCAGTTTTTGTATCCGATGATCCATTTCTTTCTTATATGCAAAAATATCCCCGTTAAATATATCTGTATAGGCTTGTCGCACATTAGAAGAAGGAAAAGCGAAAGAGGAGATAAAAAGAATAATCAATAATACTTTAATAAGCGGCAGCATTCTGAACTCTTTAAGTATTGCTTTCCTTTTAAAAAATGATACATATGCCTGTATATTTAAAAACCATAAAGTAATAAAGAAAAAACAAATGGGATTGAATAGACGGTCCATATATAAATTTCCGTTCTCTCCAACAAGATAGTATGGGAGCACGGGAAGTATCATAAAAAGAAAAAATAGGACAATTGTTGTAAAAGGATGCATTATCAGATTCCCTTTGAAGTGGTTATTTTTACCTGAGACTTCAGATGCTGCTGGTATAAAAAGCAGGGATAATGCAATTAATCCGGGGTTAATAATTAAAAATTTTTTAATCGAAATAAACATTGAATTTATAGAAAACATTATCGCCTTAAATAAATTATTAAATCCCAGTAGCGATGAGACGTCGTTACTATTTTCATGCGACACAGAAATACGGTTCATGTTCCCCGGGGCAAAAACCACTATAGATGCAGTAACCACGCTAAAAAACAGAAACAACAATAAGATTTTTTTACAACTAAAGCACTTATAAAAAGCAAAACAACATGAAAAGAATAATATGGCAATAGAAATTGGAATATACATTTCGTGGAGACCATTCAGCATGAAAATGCTCAGAAAAATGAAAGTTGATCTTGCTACAGTAAATCCTTTTCTGAACCCATTAATTAGTAACGATATAAGCAACATTAAAAGCATTAAAGGGATAATATAAACTATCACAGCACAAAACCAATATAAACCGGTAGAAACAGACGGCATAAGATTAAAAAATATTGCAGTTATTAAAGAGCCAACAGTTAAAATTTTACTTATTTTATATTCACTGCCCAACAGATTGCGTAGAAATAAACAACAAACTCCCCAAAATGATATTATAATAGATAAAATAAAAAGCTTGTTTCCTAAAAGACTTTTAAACGCTAGCGGATTTATTAAATATATAATATTAGCAAAATATCTGCCGTCTTTGTTTAGATATGACGCAAATGGATTATTGAACATATCCTGTCTCATATTTGCTATAATATAATAGTCCTCCGGGGAAGGGTAAGCGAAAAATGACAGGAAAACAAACGGTATAACTGCAAGCAAAGAAACAATAAGCATTATGGAATAAAACGAAACTTTTTTTTCTACGGTAAGGGAAATTTTAAGAACCAGAGAATTTAATTTTTTATAAAAAATAATTGAAAACAATATAATAATTCCTGCCAGATTAATTAATAGCAACTTTTTAATTTGATCCCATTTTCTGATGGAAGCCAGCATTGATAATTTCGAAGCTTTAGTCTTAAATGATGGTGGTGTTATTAACACCGTCTGACCGTTCAGATCAAATTTTCTTTGCCAATGTTTATCAAGGCTGATATTTATAAAATCAAAAACCTCTTTTCCAGTTGTTATTTGAACAGCTGTGATGGCATCAATTATGCTATCATTAGCTCCGATACTTATTCCTTTAAAAAATCCATAGGGAGCATTATAGGTTCCGGTTGTTTTATTAAAAGACAGGGGTAATGTCCTGCCCCGGGGTGTTATACCACTTACCACAATTTTGTTCAGATATTTACTTTCAACACCTGAAATCTTTATACTGACAGGTTCGAAAGTAGCAACTTTTCCAAGATAGTTATTAAGAAAAAAGCCTATAATAACAAAAACTACTAAAAAAATACTTAAAACAATTAATTTCAAATACCTCTTCATAGTAATAATTTGTTATAATTATCGGTAACACCTTCAAATATCTGTTTGTTTTCCGCACCAGATAAAAGCAGGTCAGTTAGTTTCTCCTGAGGCATTTCTATCAGTTTGTGATTAAATGTATTGTCTGTATAAGTCCCGTATTTTATAAAATCACTGAATTGTTTTTTATATCTGGTTTTTAAGGTTTGTTTTTCAGGCTCCGGTAAGCCGCATAAAACTTTATTTTCTAAATAACTTTCAAGGGAATCCTTGTAGTGAGACAATAATATAGATGTATTTGACGAATTAGCCTCTTCTGTCCATGTTTTGATCTGTTTGAGTAATTGTATATAAGTCTCCTTATTATGTCTTTCATTAGGTGTGTTTGACGGGATATCAGCCCTGTTCAGGGTATCGTAAACATATTGCTGTGTCTTGGGGCCGGAATATTTTAAAGATAAATGAGGAGCAGGCCATGTTATATAAAGGAACAGGATAGCAATATTATTTTCGTTGCAAAAACGAATAAACTCCGGCATTTCATCCCAGTTTATGGTCATAAAACAAACCATCAGTGTAATGTGATTATAACCCTTTGTTCTGTTTAGTTCAAGAAGTTCTTTCAGGTTGGCTGTCGTTTTTTCAAACACAGCATTTTTGCGTATTGTTTCATAGCGTTCTTTAATAAACGAATCTATGGAAATATTAAGATAAAAATTTGACCTGTCAAGCAACATTTTTATCTTTTCGTTATAAGCTGTAATGTTAGATATCAGATTAATTTGTATTGCAGGGTTAATATCAATTATTTTCTGCCATATTTCCAAATAAAATTTAATCAGGAAGGGTTCTCCGCCTTTAAAAGAAACAAATTTCAGATGGGGTAAAAATTCATTGAGCTCCTGCAGAAATTTGTCGTCAAAAACAAAAGTTTTTTCATCAGGTATTATGCCGTACCTCCGCGAAACAGTGGATGAAAACTCGGGCGTACACATAATACAATCAAGATTGCACTGGTTGCTTAATTCAAATTCAAACGACACCGGATAAGCCGATTCATAGGGTGCATATTTATCATATCCCCTTGCAAGCACGAGTTCAAAATTCCCATTAAGAAGTTGTTCACGACACATGCCGCATCCGCGATTCAGGTCATTATTTTTAATGTGCCGTTGTAATTTTTGAACGCGCTCCCCGAACCAGATATCATGCAGGGATTGTTCCGGATACTTCCCAAGCAAGAACTTACGATTCCCGCAGCAAACGTAAATATTACCTTCAAAACTGATGTATAATTGCGTGTAGGGTAAATAACAGAGGTGCTTTCTGCTACTTGTCGGTCGTGTCATGTTGTATTTTTTAACTATACTAGGAAGCAACAGCGGCCTTTTTAATTTTTTTCTGTTAAAAAAATCTAATATCATGTTATAAGAAAGTATTTATTAAAAAATAATTATTTATCGAAATCTTCATCTATGTGTTGTTGTATTTTTTCTAAACTATAATTTAAAAACCAGCTGCCTATCATTTCTTCCGGTGTTTCAATAATTTTTAATAAAAGCTTTCTATATAAAGGTTTTTTACAATTATCTCTGAAAATAGAATCCATTCTGCGTAAAATTTCTTTATCATTTTGCCTTATAGTTAAAAGAGATGATGACAAAATACCATTAATTATAATCTTTTCAAGTTCATCTGTTTTTTTGTCAGCATAGCCCTGTCTGTCAGATTCTTTAATTTTCTCCTTTTCTTTCCAGCACTTCAATAAGTTAACCAAATCATTAAATGCCAAAGAATTTGCTCTTTCAATGTCGTTATTTTTTGGAAAAGACTGGCTTTGATAAAATAATAATATTTCATTTATGAGCTCCATCGAACTTTCCCATATTGAGCATTTAGAGGGATACCAGACACGGTTAAACGTAATAAATACTTTGTTGGTGTTACAAAAATTTATCAATTGTGGGATATCCCTCCAGTTTTGTTTCATAAAACATACAGAAATTCCCGAAAAACGGTTTTTGTCTCTGCAAAATCCGATAAAATAAAGAAGATTGTTGTAAGTAACTTCAAATGCCGCATTTTTCCGTATTTGTTCAAAATTATTTTTTACCAAAGAATCTATCGAGACATTCACGGTATAATTTCCACTGTTTAACAACTCTTTTATTTTATCATTTAATACCGTTCCGTTTGTTTGGACTATAATGTTGCAATCAGGATTTATCTTGATTATGGCATCCCAAATTTTATAATAAATCGGGATAAGAAATGGTTCTCCCCCTAAAAAATTTGCACTCTCAAGATAAGGTATAAATTCCTCAAGTTCATTAATAAAGTTGTCATCGTAAGGATATAGCCTTTCAGAGATATTATGTTTTGTTCTTGCTATAGCAGAAGAATTTTCAGAAGAACACATAATGCATTCGAGGTTGCACCGGTTCGATAGTTCAAATTGCATGTAGCGTGGATATTTTGCATCAGGATTCAGGTGGTCGTAATTTCTTGCCAATACTGTCTTATATGCCTTTTCTTCCCACTGCTCCTTGCATGGCTGGCAGCCGGGAAATAAATCCACTCTTTTTATTTTATGTATTAAATTTTTTCTCGATTTCCCGATCCAGGCTTCTTTTAAAGAAACTGCCGGGTATATTCCTAAAATATCTATTCTGTTATAACAACACACACCTATTTTGCCTTCATATCCCAGATAAAGATTTGTAAACGGAGCATGGCAAATGTATTTACAATCTGACGATTCCCGAAAAGAATTATACTCAGAAACAGTCTTTTTTGTTAACGATACAGGCTTTCTAAACATTAGTGCTGCTTTACTTTTTTCTTATAATCTTTCTGGAATGAAATTTAACAAACCCAGTGATACCATAAAATATTTTCTGTGCATAAAATTTTACAAAACCCGTAATACCATAATATAATTTACTGAAATGGAATTTTAGAAAACCAAAAAACTGGTAATAAAAATAATGAATGACAAATGCACGGACTTTATGGTAATACTTCATTCCCGGCTTCTTCATTCTGAAAAGCGGCTTAAATTCATGCAGTTTATAATTATTAATCCAAAGGTGTACAAAAAACGGCCTTTTATATAAACCATTATCTGCGAGCTGTTTTCCCAGGACTGATTTCTTATTTATTGCGTTTTTGTTGATTTTGCGCGACCTCCATTCTTCGTTAATCCAGTGGATGGCATACCATGTAGCGGGGGTATTGTAATTATTTCTTAAATAATTCCTGATGACGGCCCATTCATCCGAATTGGAAATGTTCAGGATGTATTTTTCAAGCCCCAGCCCGGCAATATTCTCATTAAGAATATTGATCGGTTTATTCCAGTCCGTGTTTTCGGCATTTACATGCGTGATAGCTTCTTCGTAGCACATTTTCATCAGCCTGCTTCCGCGGGGGCATTTCATGATGTTGCCCACCATCGGAAAATCATGATGTGTCCGAAATACATATTCTGCATCAAAATCAAATGGTTTTAAACAACATACATCCATATCCACCCACCAGCCGCCTTTTTCGTAAAGTAGTTTGTAACGAAATATATCAGAAAATCCGGCATAGCTGCCTTTACCATGGCCATATTGATTTTTATTATGGTAATTGAACACATCGGAACGTGAGATAATTTGTGCTGCATCTTCCAGTATTAGTTCTTCCGGTAACGGTGTTTCTATGATATCGTAAACCCAGAGATGAAACTCATGCCCGTGACGTAAAAAAGATTTGATACACAGCAGTTCAATTTTCGATAAGCAGCGTCCTATCCACAATCCGTTGATTATTTTATTACCCGGCATGCTCCGCAATACTAGACAATTATGTAATAATATCTTTTATCTGCTGTTCAATTCTGTCGAAGGAGTTGTTCATCAGCTGGCTTTGTAAAATTTCGCCCGGAAGTTCCAGGGTTTTCAGCAAAAGCATTTTGTATTGCGGATGTCCTTTGAATTTCTGAAAAAAGAAATCCAGCTTTTGCATTATTTCATTACGTCTCTTTGATGAAATATTTTTTGTTTTGATGGCCTCCAGAATACTGTCCCTTATTTGCTCTTCCAGTTCACTTTCTGGAGTATCAACATTTTTCTCCTCACTTTCTTCCAGGTCTTTCATTTGTTCTTTCCAGTTTTCAAGCAGGAATACAAGGTCGGTGAACGCCTGAAGATTGGCTTTTTCTATTTCGTTATTTTCAGGAAATTTCTGTTGACGGTAATAACCCAGTATTTCATCAATCAATGCATAAGAGCTTTCCCAGATGGCGCATTTGGGAGGCGACCACACCCGATTGAATGTTATGGGTATCTGATATTCGTTGCAGAAATTGATTAGTTGAGGAATGTCTTTCCAGTTCTGTTGTATGAAACATGCCGTGATTCCGAAATAACGCTTATTCTTTTTACAGAAATCAATAAAATATAAAAGGTTTTCGTAGGTGCTTTCAAAATCCGCATTAACCCTGATTTTTTCAAAGGATTCCTTATTAAGGCTGTCCATTGAAATATTAAGGGCAAAATTGCCTGAACTCAGAAGATTTTTTATTTTATCATTAAGAATAGTGCCATTGGTCTGCACCAGAATTTCACAAGCCGGGTTCAGCTGAATAATCTTATCCCATATTTTATAGTATATTGAGATAAGAAACGGCTCCCCGCCCAGAAATTTAGCACTTTGCAGATGCGGAATGAATGCTTCCAGCTCGCTGACAAATTTGTCGTCATAAGGCTTCAGTCGCTCTTCCTGCCCCAGTCTTTCCCTGGCAATGAACGAAGAATTTTCTTCGGAGCACATGACACATTGGAGGTTGCACCGGTTCGAGAGTTCAAACTCCATGCATTTCGGAAAAGGGCTGCCCATGCTGTAATGGTCATAATTTTTTGCAAGTACTGTTTTATAGGCTTTCTCTTGCCACTGCACCCTGCAACCGTAACATCCCGATAAAAGGTCTACTCTTTCAATTTTTTTTCTCAGGCTTTGCAGGGGTTTGCCGGCACAGGCAGCTTTTATCGAAGTTTCGGGATAGGTTCCAATCAGATGTGTCCTGTTGTAACAGCAAACACCGATTTTTCCGTCGTAACCGAAAAAAATATTTGTATAAGGAGCATGACATAACACAGGGTGATGAATACCACATCTCGTGGTGTTATATTCCATGATAATTTCTTTGGTAAGAGATACCGGCTCTTTGGAAAAATAATACGTGTATAATGCCTTGTACTTTTTTACCGTATCTTTCAATATCTTTAACAAGGTTCTTTTTTTTCTTTTTTTCATCTAAAGCGAAATAAAATTAATTCGTAATAATTTTCATCAGCAAGGGTTCATTCCGTTTGTATCACTATGTATTAAAAACTATCATCATTAGAATTTTATTTTTTTTATTAATTCCTCAACAGGGTTATTTATCAGCTCATCATATAATATTTCAACAGGGATATTTTTTATAGACTGATGCGCTTCTTTCACATCTATATTGTTTGCCTCAAGAAACCTAAGAATGCCGTCTATTTTGGAATGTATAATTTCCATTTCATGTTTTATCTGTGTATCATTAAATTTCCTTTGTTTCATCAGTATCAGCATCCGTTCGTAAAAATCCTGTTCATTTAATCCGTGCTCAGAGGGAATCTTCGGTTTTGGCATTTTCGATTCCTGCAGCCAGTTGTAAATCTGTGTATGAACAAGGTTATTATAAACTTTTACGTTATGAAAACTTTCCTGTTTGTCCTGTATAGGCTCGATGTGAATTTCGGATAATGTATTGTAAATATTTTCAAGTTTGGCAGTTGGCAATGCCCATATCGAGTGTTCGGCGGGCTGCTGAATGGTGTTAAACCAGAGCGGAATATTGCGTTCGTTGCAGAAATTCACAAAATCAGGCATTTCATGCCAGTTTTCTCTCATGGGATTGACCAGCAGGCATATGACGGTTCCTTTACTTTTGCAGTATTGATGGAATCTTTCAAAGTTTTGCATCACTTTGTCAAAATCCGCGTTGACACGTATACTTTCATAAATATTTTTGGTGAGAGAATCAATGGAAACATTGATATGAAAGTTTCCGCTTTCAAGTATCTCTTGCACTTTGTCGTTCCATTGTGTGCCGTTGGTGGCAACCACAATTTTCAGTGAAGGGTTCAGACGGGCAACATTGTTCCATATTTTTCTGCAGGTGGCACTTAAAAATGGTTCACCACCGTTCATTCTCATCTCTTTCAGGTGAGGGATGAATTCGTTGAGCTGTTCCACAAAAGCATCATCGTAAGGAGATAAGAAGGGAGGTTTTTTTTCCCTGTTCTTCCGGATGCTCGACGATAGCTGTCCTTTGCACATGATGCATTCGAGGTTGCAGGTATTGTCGAGTTCCAGTTCCATCATCACAGGGTATTTGCCGTGAGCAGCCGTAAGATCGTAAGCTTTGGAAAGTACCGATATATAATTGCCGTTCTGCAGGTTGGTCAGGCAGGCACCGCAGGTGTTTTCAAGGCGGTAATGCTTGATGTCGCGCCTCATCTGGTTGAATTTTTTCCCTTTCCAGATTTCTTTTATGGAATGAGCCGGATAGCTGTCGGGCTGTATAAAACTGGCCCAGCAGGGGGCCGCATCGCCGTGAATATTGAAATACATGTTTGTAAAGGGAGCATAACACAGGTATTTCCGTTTAAAAATACTACGCGTCGCATTATACTCTCTAATGATTTTTTTATCCAGTGAAGGCATTTTCTTGTAATTATATTATCTCAGCCATGCTTTTAATTGTGTTTCCAAATCTTCTTTTTTCATGGTTTTCATCCCTATTAATATATCTTCAATTCTCATGGTGTTAAGCTCTTTAAAAACAAACTGAAGTTTGTCTCCATAACCCAGTTTTGAAAGTTCGTTAACTATCTTATCTTTTGTTTTCACAGCTTCAACGCCGGGATTTTTGCTGTTTTTTTTCTTATAATAAGCCTCAAGACGTGAAACAAAAAAAGCCGCATGGTCTTTTATATCATTTATATTTGCTTTTGATTCGTTCTCGTGTTTCCAGTATTTCAGATGGGTAATAATGTCATGATAACATTTCAGGTTGTACTTTTCTTTTTCACTTTCGGAAGGAAAGTTAAATTGATTAAAAAAAGTAATGATGCCGTCAATTTCTTCAGGAGGCAGCGTCCATAAAGACAAGTCTTCGGGCCTGTATACATAGCTGAAAAAAACCGAGCACTCGAGTTTGTTACAATAATTGATAAAGTCCGGGATTTCTTTCCAGTTGGCTCGTTGCACTGATAAGCTAACTGACAAGTCTGTTTTTTTTCTCTTGCAGTAATCCGAAAACCATTCCACATTTTTCATTACCTGTTCAAAATTAGCGCCCACCCTCACTTTTTCAAAAACTTCTTTGTGCATGCCATCCATAGAAACACCAATTTCAAAAATACCGCGTTCCAGTAGTGATTTAATATTTTCGTTTAAAATAGTACCATTGGTGATAACAAAAATTTTTGTTTGCGGGTTTTCCTGAACAATTTTCTCCCAAATATCATAATATTGTTTTATCATAAAGGGCTCGCCCCCGTAAAACTTTGCCTCTTTGATATGTTTCAGGTAAGGCGTCAGCTGCTCAATAAAATTATCATCATAAATTTCAGGTGGTATCTTATCCCTGTTGGTTTCATTACACATAATACAATTCAGGTTGCAGCGGGAGCTCAGGTCAAATTCAAGCACTCGCGGCCGGTCAAGCCGGTATCCGCTGCTGTATTTGTCAAAAGTCATGGGTTTGATGCCGTTGAATTTCCGGGTTTTCAGAAAATTCAGGCAATACTCACACCCCCCCGTAAGTTCGTTGGCAAGGTGTTTTTTTATCAGTTTCCTGCGTACCGGTCCGGTCAATATCTGGTTGATGCTTTTTTTCGGATAATACCCCAGTATTATTTTCTGATTATAACTGCATGCCTGTACTTTTCCCTCTTTCGAAAACAATACATTGTTCATGGGCACATAACAGAAATGTTTCCTGGGGCCATAGGCACGGCATTTATTATAGTCCCTCAGCATATCATTTATTTCCCGGTTCCTGCCAAACATAAAAAAATGTATCAGCCCGGCTTTCATATGATTGTACTTCCTGTAGGCCGGCATCAACGACTGTTTTATTTTTACAATATAAGGGTTTGTTCCCGGCATTAAGAAATTAATACTTTATTCAATAATACGATTTTTTTTAAACACGGCAAAAACACTTTTGATATACCTGTTACAAAAAGCCTTGTAATAAAACCATTTCACAGGTTTGTAATAAAACCATTTTATCGGGTAATTATAAAGCCACAACATTTTATAACCCAGCCAGACAAAAAACGAAAGCATGGTGTGGTAAATCCATTTCAAACCTATATAAATCTTCAGCCCCAGCCAAATAATTTTATAATAAAGCCAGATGAGCACTTTTCTGAATAAAAATGAATAAATTACGGCCACAAGAATTGAGAGTAGCCAGTATATAAGTTTATTTTTAAAAATAACTACATGAAAAGCCAGCAGTAAAATATACCTCAGGTCAAAAAGGCACAATAACACAAGGAAGAAAAGGGGTACTATGTCTTCATAAATATCGTTAAGGTAGCGGTGCATAAACTGATGCACATTGAGTTTTGGTGCTTTATAAATGGCATATGCAGCTGAAACTGCTATTAAAATCAAAAGAACAACAAGATTTACACCTGTTTTACTTAAAATATAATAAGCTGCAACACCAAGGCTTAAGATTTCTAAAGGAATTAAAAAATTATTTATCAGCATTTGCGTTTTATGAACTCCCCTGTTCACAGCAAAGGTTATCAGCTGGTTATTCCTGTCGATGTCGTGGTCGGCTATCTGGTGCGCAAGGATATTGCGTATTCCTTTTGAAAAAGCCATGATGAAAATCACGGCCAGAAGAATCCAGCCTTTAGAAGGTATTTCATTATGATACCTGAACAAACTGAGGGCAATAAACGCCGGAATAAGGCTACAATATAGTGCATCGGTAAGCATGCCCGCCAGTGCAAATCTTTTTATCCGAAAGGGAGGCAGGGAATATACCGAAACCAATATAATCTGCGCTGTAAAAAGGCTTATAGCAATAATATTATAATGCAGAAAAAACCACGGCAGTATGGAAATAACAATTGTAACAAACAAAAATAAATACCGCCGGAAAGATTTCAGGGTGGCTGCAAAATTCGCTTTACCGGCTTGTAAATCTTCATCAATATCCGTAATATCATTTAAAAGAAAACCATAGGCTGCCGTGCCGACAAAACTGATAAAAAACAACATCAAATCCAGGGCAATCTTTTCCGGAGAAAGATAATAAATAAAAAATTGCATATATGCCAAAGCAAGTATGGGTGGAAAAATAAAATTCCACCAGTCGGATAAGCGTACAAGTTTTGTCAGTTTATATGCAGCCTTCAGTTTCACGGGTTTCTGTGTTAGGTTTTCCTGAACACCAGTTCCAGCAGGTCGGCATAGGCAATACGCCCGTAAACCTTGTATTCGCCAAAAAGGTCAATGTTGTTATTTCGTTCAAATTCCACAGCTTTTTCACCCATATCATGCTCAAATCGGGGAACGCCGGTTTTGATAATTTCAAAATCCAGGTTGCGTAATATGTGAAGGGTGTAGTACAAGTCAGGAAGGTTGTAAAAATATTTTTTATTCATATTGCTGCTAACCTTTTTTATAACCTTCATGTTTTTTACATCTCTTTTAAAGTAATCTTTGATATACAACACCCCTCCTTTTTTCAACAGCTTTGATGCAGATTTAAGGGCTTTTTTATGGTCGCAGGCATGGCCATAAGATTCAAGAAAATATACCACATCATAAGCCCCGTGATTATAATCCCTGTCAAGAAAATGGTAGTCACCTTTTACCACACTTATTTTACCACAAAGGTCGTTTTTTTCAATATTTTCTTTTGAAATCTGCAGCTGCACCTCCGAGTTGGTCACGGCGTCAATACGAATGTCATATTTTGATGCAAAATACACTGCCGGGCCGCAGACACCGCAACCTGCATCAAGCAGGCGCATGCCATCGCTTATACCCATTGAGGCCATAAAATATTCGAACATCTCCGGTTCTTCCGCCGTTCTGTGCGACTGTATGGCGCTGGGAACTACCTCGAGGTATTTCTTAGTGTATTTATTATAATAGTTCTCTACATCATTTATTTTATGAAATGAGCGATAAAATAAGTCCGGTTTGAAATCTGTTTTAAGCAAAAGAAATAGTAATATAAAAAGGGTTACTATTAAAAAAGTGAATATTATGAGTATTGTTATCATCATAAGATTTATTTAAACTTAATCATTCATAGCATTTAATAATTATACTTAATATGCTTGTAAAGTACTCTGAAAAATCTATACCGGTCAATGTTGTTATGAAAGTTCTTTAATATAAAGAATGCATCAATGGTCCGGCGGATACTTCTCACCCGGAATATCAAATGTAGGAATTTTTTAAAAAAAACTCTGTAGCTATGCAGGTCAATCGCCGCCTTCATATAGGACATAAAGTATGCATCATGCGTATCCGTCTGTGGTTTAAATATGACACAACTCAGATTATGATAAATCCAGTCCTGAGGATAACAGGTATACAGAAGGCGGTCATGTTTTTCCAATTCATTATAAATTTTTGTCTTGGGCAGTGGTGTATAAAAAGTATATGTAAAACTGTCAACCTTGCTTTTAATAATGTCGTTCTTCTTGCTCTCAATATCTTCAAGCGTATCGCCGTCAATACCGCAAAAAAAACCTCCCGTTATGGCTATTTTGTGTTTGTGGATTGCATCAAATGCCTTGCTGAAATGGTTATCCGAAAAATTCTTTATGAAGCCTTTATTGTAAACACTCAACTCATCTTTTTTAAACGATTCAATTCCGATAAACATCATGACACAACCTGCTTTTTTTGCCAGGTCAAGAATATTTTCATAAGCAGAAATGTTTATAGAAGTTACACACATCCATTTTTTCCGTATCCCATTCGCAATTATTTTTTTTAGAAGTTCTGCCACACGTGCTTTATGTGCATCCGTGCTGCCAATAAAATTATCATCATTGAAGATAAAAAAATCCTGATGTACCCGTTTCAGGTCTTCAATTATTTCATCAACATCTCTTAAATAATACTCCTTGTTTGTAACAGGAATGTCACAGAAAGAACATCTGTGAGGGCATCCCATTGAAGCTATTATTGTCGCAATGGGATATTTGTATTTTTTGTAGATGTTCCTGTCTGGGGTAAAACACAACCTGGTGTTTTCATTGCTATAATAAACTGGCTTCAGGTTACCATCATTGAAATCGCTAATAATTTCGAGCCATAAGCCTTCTGCTTTTCCCACAGCAACTGTTTGTACATATTGCATGGCTTCTTCCGGGAAAAATGTTGCATGTATACCCCCTAAAACAACGGGAATGTTTTTTTCGCGGTAAAGAGTAGAAATGTAATAAGCACGATTAATGCTTGTTGTATAAGAAGAAATAGCAACCAGGTCGGCCGGAATATAGTTAAATTGTTCAAAATTTTCATCTAAGAGTTCTATATCCCAGTCGTCAGGCGTCAATGCGGCAATAATTCCAAGATGTATTGGTTCGTATGCAGTTATTATGGGCAGTTGGTTGTAATTTTCTTTTTCAGGATATACATTCAGGTCAAGGCAGTTTATTAGTAAAAGTTTCTTTTTCATCCTGTTTCAATGCCTTTTTATGCTTCAAAATTAACAAAAAATATCTTAAAAATTGCATATTTTTGTATTATGGGCACCATGACTTAATGTTATAAAACATACATGTAAATGTTGGCAGGTAAAATCAAATCTTTATTTAATAAATCCGTGAAACAGAAAAAAGCCTTCTGTTATGCACCTTTCGGTTCATTGTATTTTACGTTGGACGGACGTATTAATGCCTGTTATAATAATAGAATGTATGTTCTAGGCCATTATCCTGCAAATTCGGTCAGCGAGGTTTGGAACGGAAAGAGAATAAAACATCTAAGAAAATGTATACAAAAACATAATCTGACCAGGGGTTGTCTTGGATGCAGTTCGTTGGTATCTGATATTTACAAACCCAATCAACAGTATGATTTTTTAAAAAATTATGGTAAATATCCGGAAAACCTTGAATTTCAGCTTAACAACAGTTGCAATCTTGCCTGTAAAATGTGTGTTAACGGAAACTCTGTTAATGTTAAAACACATAGTGCGAACCATGATAATAAATGTGTCTACGATTCAAAGTTCGTTGATCAGATCGAAGAATACCTTCCACATCTTAAGTCTTCTTTTTTTCTGGGGGGAGAACCCTTTCTAATAGATATCTTTTATGAAATCTGGGAAAGAATTGTAAAAATCAATAACAACATATGCATTAGCCTGACTTCAAATGGGACCGTTTTGAATGAAAGAGTTAAAAACATTCTGGAAAAAGGAAATTTCAATATAATGATATCTGTTGACTCATTTGTTGAGAACAAATATGAAAATATCAGGCGAGGTGCTTGTTTTAAATCAACCCTGCAAAATATAGAATATTTTGCTGATTATATGAAAATGAGAGGAAAAAACCTTCAAATTAATGTTTGCTTGCTAAAAGATAATTGGGAAGAAATTCCGTCAATATTTGAGTATTGCTGTAACAAAAATTATATTGTATATGTAATTTTTGCAATAGTTCCAAAACAATTATCACTTAAATATTTAAACTCAGGAGAAATTAAAAAAATTCTGTCCTTATGGAAACAACACCAAAATAGTATTCCCTGGAATGTCTTTCCGGCAAATAAACTTTTTTACGAAAATATGATTAACCAGTTAGAAATATGGGCATCCGAAGCTGCTGGTTTTGAGAATTCATCTTTGTATAAAACAGAGAACAATAACGCTCTCTTGGATATATTTAATTCCAGGCTACATGAAAGTTTTAAAAGCGAATTAAAATATTTAAGCAAATATGAACAGAAACAAATTATGCTAAATTTAGAAAATGCAATGAAAACAACAAGCGCATATTTAAATAATGAAGACGAATTTAAATCTCTCTTAAAAACAATGCTTAGATTCCCTGTTCATGAATTCGCCACTGAAGGATTAATTACAAAACAGGACAAACTTTTTGACTGTTTGTTGATGTTTCGGTAAAATTTCACATTATTTCTTTCTTTAGAAGACTTTTTTGGTCAATACCTGATTTTAGGTTTATAAAATTTAAATAAAAACCTGAAGAAAGGCGTATCATAGGTTTTTATTTGAATAATGTTAAGCATCAGGTGGGCATCTACTGTTGCCCTGAGACTTCGAGATCGTATCATTCCTTTAAAAAATTTTCTGAAAAAAATACTTATGACTCTTTTTTTATTATGGTACATATCATAAGTGGCGTTAACGTATGCTTTAAAGTGATCCGATTGCGATCCGTGCATGGGAGTAAAAGTAACATTATAACAGTTGTAGTAAACCCAATCTTCAGGAAAAGATGTATATAATAATCGGCCTTCCTGTTCTAACCTTTCAAACAATTGTGTTCGGGGGAGCGGGGTCAAATAAGTTAAAGAAATAGCCGTAAGCCCGCTTTTCACTAATATTTCTTTTTTTCTTTCAATATCTGCAGTGCTGTCTTTATCTGTTCCGCAAATAATTCCACCAAAAACAAAAATTTTATTTCTGTTAATTACCCTGTAAGCTTTTTTATACTTATCAAGGGCAAACTCCCTGTTGGACGGTTTATTGAAAATAGACAGATCCTTTTCATCTTCCGACTCAATCCCGATATAGAGCAATACGCAGCCGGCTTTATAGGCCAGTTTCAGCAAATCAGGGTATTTGGCTATATTGATAGTTGCAGCACATTGAAATTTTTTATTTATTTTATTTTCAATCATCTTGGTAAATAGTTCCACCAAACGTTGCTTGTGAAAGTCAGTATTCCCAATAATATTGTCATCATCGAAAATAAAATAATCCTCTTCCATTTCCTTCAATTCTTCAATAATCTCGTCAACATCCCTCAAATAATATTTATGATTTAAAAATCTTGGAATATTGCAAAACTCACAATTGTATGGGCATCCCAAAGATGCCATTACGGTTCCGAAAGGGTAATTATACTTTTTAAAAATGTCGTTTCTTGGCTTAAAACAAACGGGGGTATTTTCTTTGCAATAATAACTGCTTTTTAGTGTATTTCCATTAAAATCATTAATAATATCTTGCCACAGGCCTTCAGCTCTCCCAATGGCAACAACATCCACGTGTTCTTTAGCCTCTTCGGGATAAAATGAAGCGTGAATTCCCCCTAGGACTACCGGTATATTATGTTGTTTATAAATGTTTGCAATTTCATAGGCACTGTTGATACAATGAGTGTAAGAGGATATAGCTACCAAGTCAGCTTGAATAAATTGAAATTTTTCATAGTTTTCATCTATTAATTCGATATCCCAATCATCGGGCGTAAGTGTTGCAATAATACCTAACTGTATAGGTTTCCACGCTTTTATAAATGGGTTCTGGATGAACAAATTTTCCAAATCCGATTTCTTTCTGTCAAAAGCATTTATAAGCAATAATTTTTTTTTCATGCGACTTTTAACTGTTTTAGGTTTAAAGAAACAAAGAACAGTTTGTTAAACCATTTGTTATGTTTTCTTCTTTTTTATTTCAAAAAACCTGTACATAATTTTAAGAAATACCGAGGCGGAATCATTGTTATGTACGCATTTTAGTATGGTATAAACGTGAATAGTAGTATGAACGCTCCTGATATGCATAAATGCCCTGATAAATTTATTTATCAGAACAGGCATAGAATACAACTTAATCATGGCTTCATTATATGCACTGTGATGTTCGACCTCATTGCCATTTTTAAGTTTCACGGTGGCGCAATAACAATTATAATAAATCCAGTCTTCGGGAAATGATGTATACAATAACTTTCCCTTGAGCAGATAATCAGTAAATAGTTTTGTTTTGGGAAGGGGAGTAACAAACGTAAATGTATAACTATCAACACTACTCCTGATTATAGCTTTCGCTTTTCTCATATAATCCTCAAGATTGTCATTCTCAGTACCACACAGATATCCTCCAAAAATTGCAATTTTGTTTTTGTGGATTTCCCGAAAAGCTTTTTTATAATTGTTGACGAAAAATTTTTCATTTGAGCTTTTATTGTACATCAGCAATTCATTTTCGTCGTATGATTCTATTCCTATGTACATTAACACACAACCGGCTTTGTGTGCCAGTTTCAACAAGTCTGGATACTGGGAAACATTTATTGTGGCTGCACACTGCCATTTTTTATTTACTTTTTGTTCAATCATTTTTTGAAGTAACATCACCACTCTATCTTTGTGCGCATTTGAAGAACCAATAAAATTATCGTCACTGAAAATAAAATAATCCTGTTCAAGCTGTTTGATTTCTTCAACAGTTTCATCAATATCCCGGAGATAATAATGATGGTTCTGCACCACAGGTCCGGCACAAAAGTCACAATTATAAGGGCATCCCAGCGATGCCATTACAGTGCCTATAGGATAATCATATTTTTTAAAAATATCCTTTCTTTGTTTAAAAAATGCCGGAATTTTCGTATCGCAAGTATAAAGCGGCTGCAAGCTTTTACTTTCAAAATCCTTCAATATATCAGGCCAGACACCTTCAGCTCTTCCCACTGCCACCACATCAACATATTGTGAAGCTTCTTCGGGAAAAAAAGTGGCATGATAACCACCAAGTACAACGGGGATATTTTTCCCTTTGTATTCCTGTGCAATCTGATACGCCCTGTAAACGCTTGTTGTGTAAGCAGAAATACCTACAAGGCCTGCTTCAGTATATTTAAAATCTTCATAATTTTCGTCTATAATTTCAATATCCCAGTCTTCGGGTGTCAGTGCGGCTATAATACCAAGCTGAACCGGCTGCCAGGCTTTTATTGCGGGATTAGGATTAAAGCACTTTTCCCCCGGATAATATTTTTTATCAACAACACTTACTAACAGCAATTTTTTTTTCATCACTACTAGTTTTTACAAAAAATATTATACCTCTCCAAATGTTGTTTTGCAAAAACATATCTTCTCATAATTTCTTCCTGAGGTACTTTTGGAAAAATTTTTGCCGACTGACAGTGTTCAAACTCCGAATAACACGATATAAATACCTCATCAAATTTTATTTTTTTAATAAAATCCAAAGTTTCGCCAAACTCATACTCTGTTTCCGAAGGAAAACCCACCATAAAAAAACCGGAAAGTTTCATTGCCGGACAAGTTTTTTTTAGCTCTTTAATGTTTTTTTCAATTTTTTCAACATCATTGTATCTGTTCATTAAGTTCAATATTCGTGAACTTCCACTCTGAATGGTAAAAACAATAGATTTAATTTTTTTTTTTCTGATTAGTTCAATTAATTTATCACGATATTGTATGGACCAGTACGGGTTAAGTGCGTCCAGATGCCATTTGATTTTATTATAAGGCACTGACTTATTCAGGTTGGCAAGCATCTCAATAAGGTTAGTGCCTGTATCGGCTCCGTATGAGCCAATATCTTCAGAAATAAACACAACTTCTCCGGCTTTCATGCTTATCAATTCCCGGTATTCATTTTTTATGTGCTGAAGAGGCTTGCTTATCACACCATCAAAACAAAATTTTGTATTGCAAAAACTGCAATTGAAAGCACATCCGGTACCAATTTTTATAAAAAACAAATTTTCCGGTTTGCTTTTTTTAAAAATCAATCTGTGATATAAATTCTTGAAAAGCTTGCGGAAAAAAGTATGATTATAAGTATATTTTTGTATGGATTGATAATAAATCCTGCTGCTTTCACTGGGGAATATTCTGTGGTTTTCACCTGCCTCATGAAACGGTATGTAAATATCGTCAATTATTTTGTCTATTTTTTCAAGATGCCGGGGAGGAATAAACATTACATGGTCCTTAAGGCTCTGAACTACGTTTTCAGAAATACATCCGGTTAAAACAATTTTTTTTCCGCTTTCAATATGTTTTGTTATTTGCCGGTTTGAATGATCAAGTTTTACAGTATCAGCAAGGCAGCCCGTTACAATTACGATATTTGCCTCCTCATATAATTCAGTATAGCGCAATTTATTACCGAGTAAATGATTTTTGATTTTTTCAGCATCATGCGACCTCAGGTGGCATCCAAGATTATCAACAAAAAAAGACGGCGGTAACATCATCAAATTATTTCTTTTGTTTTATGTTTTTATCCCCTGATTTACTCACAAATAAACAACGTTATTTTTCTGTTTTTATGGGCCGTTCCCTATTAAGATATTAACTCATTAAATTTTCTCGGAAATTATAATTTAAATTACCTATCGGTTAAAAGTTATTTTTGGCCTTCTTAACTTGAACATAATTTTCCAGAAAACCGACCTGTAACCGCCAAGATTATAAAACGACTGAAAAATATGAAAGTCAATAACATTTTTAACGCTTCGTGTATTTAAAATTGCCAGAAAGAACCTGTAAATATTATCGTCTTTTATTAATCCTTTATGATGCCCATAAATGATTCCCATCGTTTTGAGGTATGCATCAAAAAACTGTTCCGGGCTCCCGTGTTCCGTTTTAAATGTAACATTAAAAAAGTTATAATATATCCAATCTTCAGGAAAGTTTGTATATAGAAGTTTCCCTTCTTTAAAATATTTTTCAAAAAGCGGTGTTTTAGGCAATGGAGTCAGAAAAGAATAAACAATATTATCAAGCTTTGTATTTCTGATTGCATGAGCCTTTTTCACAATACTTTCGAGTGTTTCTTTTTCGCCGCCGCATATAAACGCACCCGAAACAGGCATTTTATTTTTATGAAACACTTTTATGGCGCTTTTATAATCATCTTCAACATATTTTTTATTGGTGTGCTTTGAAAATTGCAATAATTCGTCAATATCAAAAGACTCCAGCCCGACAAAAACAGAAACACATCCGGCTTCCCCTGCAAGTTTTAAAACCTCAGGATATTTTGTGATATTAACAGAGGTGTGACAAAGCCATCTCTTTTTAATTTTTGCCTTAATCATTTTATTGAACAACTCAACAGTTCTTTCGATGTGCTTATCGGTAGTTCCAAAGAAATTATCGTCATTAAAAATAAAATAATGTTGTTCTATTTCCTTTATTTCATCAACGATTTCATCAACATTTCTTAAGTGATATTTATAATTCTGAAATATTGGCCTGTTACAGAAATCACATTTGTTGGGGCACCCAATTGATGAAATAATATTGCCTATAGAATAACCGTATTTTTTAAAAATATCTCTTTTGGGTTTAAAAATTACTTTGACATCCGGGTCGCTGTAATATATTTTTTTTAATGCTTTATTATTAAAATCATTTAAAATATTCTGCCATACACCTTCGGCTTTTCCCACGGCTACTATATCAACATATTGCGATGCTTCTTCGGGGTAAAATGAGGCATGCATTCCTCCAATTACAACAGGAATATTTTCTTTTTTAAAAATCTGTGCAATCCTGTAGGCCCTGTTTATACTGGTTGATGAAGCCGAGATGCCTACAAGGTCGGCTTTTCTGAATGAAAAGGGTTCAAAATATTCGTCTATCATATCTATTTCCCAATCATCGGGTGTGATAGCCGCTATAATTCCAAACTGTATAGGTTGCCACGACTTGATAACTGTAATGGGTAAAACATTTTTCCTACCTGAGTAACTTTCCAGATCCACAACACCTATCAATAAAAGTTTCTTTTTCATCACAAATAGTTATCAGAAAAATGCATGTATAAATAAATTTATCATGCATTTAAAGAAATTATTGCAATACAAAATTAAAATTTTTCCTGAATTTTTTACAGCTCTTGTTTGCCTGTTCAATGATAAATGATATATATCAGGATTTCGTTACAGGGTTTTATGTAATTTTGCCTAACATAATTAACAACTTATCAAAATGGGATCTGTTTATATAACTCATAATGGTTGCCAGATGCGCAGTTTGGATGCATCAAAGATTGCGGCATATTTTAAGAAAAATGGCTATGAACTCTGCAATGATCCTCTGGGTGCAGATTATTCATTATTCATTTCTTGCTCTGGAATAGATTCCCAGGTCGGGAATACTTTTGAAACTATTAATTGGCTTGATAAAGAAACAAAAAGCAAATTAATCATACTGGGTTGCACACCAGCAACGATGCCTGATAAAATTTCAGAAGTTTTCAACGGGCATTCAATTCCTTTAAAACAGACCAATAAGATTGATGAGTTATTCCCTGACTTTAAGTACAAATATGATGAAATTGATGAACCTTATCAGCTTTATGGAAACAGGTTTGATACTGACAAAGTTGATTTCACAAACGGAGTTTGTGTTCCTGTTAAAGAAAATATCTGGTCTTTTTTAAATATTTTTAAACACAAAAAAATTAAAAAAACCGCGTCCATAAAAATATGTGATGGCTGTAATAGCGCCTGTTCCTATTGCAATATAAAGATTGCTGTCGGAAAGCTAAGGAGTTTGCCGGCCGAAAGTATTATTAAAACTTATAAAACAGCTCTTCAAAACGGATTTAATAATATTGTTTTTATGGGGGATGATACTGGCGCTTATGGAACCGAAAACGGTTCCGATCTGCCTTCTCTAATGAGAGAATTGTTAAAACATGAAAAAGGATACCGCCCTACCTGGGCATTTGACGAAATGAACCCACAATGGTTATTAAAATATAAAGATTTTTTCTTTGATATTGCTAAAAAGGGCAAATTGTCTGTTTTAGCTTGTCCAATGCAAAGTGGCAGTCAGCGGATTATTGATTTAATGAATCGGCCCTATAATGTTGATGAGGTTATTGCCTTTTTAAAACAAATAAAAAAAATAAACAAGAATATAGAAATCCATACCCACATAATTATTGGATTTCCTTCAGAAACCGAAGAAGATTTTAATTTATCCAGCCAGCTTTTCGATAAAGTACGCATCGATCATTCACTAATTGCAAGTTATTCGGAATTTGACAACACCCGTTCTAAAAAACTGGATGAAAAAATCACCAAAGAAATCCGGAAAGAAAGAATATATAAATTGCAGGCAAAATTTAAAGAGAAAGAAATCACATTCCTAAGTAATATGGATTAGGTATTGCTATTATACCTATTTCAGAGATTTTTTAAATTTTGTTTCTAAACATTAACACTATATTTGTAAAAATTATATATTTCTTTTGCTAAATCAAGTGACCTGGTAGTATATAGGGTTAATATAAACTTTATATACTTTATTGATCGGGAATTTAGCAACAACTGGCCTCTTTTATATTCTTGATTAAAATCATCTGCCATTATCTGTTTAGGTGTAAATGACAATTCGGAAAGATTATAACGAGTCCAGTCTTTGGGATAGTTATTGTAAAACAATCTGTTTTCAAATAACATTTTTTGAAATAAATCGGTGCCTGGCAATGGGGTAAGCACAAATAATGCAAAACCATTGACAAAAGAGTATTTAATAAATCGTATTAACTTTCTAATGTTTTTTTTATCATCATTATCATTTCCGATAATAAACCCCCCATAAACCATTATTCCATATGAATTTATTTTTTTTATAAGCTTATTTACAGATGCTGTTTTAGATACAATGTTTTTTGATTTATTCATT
Organism: Bacteroidales bacterium; assembly: GCA_023228145.1. Taxonomy (NCBI): domain Bacteria; kingdom Pseudomonadati; phylum Bacteroidota; class Bacteroidia; order Bacteroidales; species Bacteroidales bacterium. The sequence continues at coordinate 64,972 of JALOBU010000007.1, forward strand.
TCTTTAAGCACCAACTTATTAATTGACTCAATGCCAATATAAAGCCAGCGGCATCCACTTTTAGCCGCAGATTCGAGTATATCATCATGATATGCTATTTCAATAGAAGCAAATGCATGCCAGTTTATTTTAATATCATTCTCGATAATTTGTTTAAACAACATCCTTGCTCTCTCCCATCCGGATTTTGAATTTCCAATAATGTCATCATCACTAAAAAAAACCATTTTGCCTTGTTTGATTTCTTTAAGTTCACAAATAACACTTTCAATTGGTCTGTGTCTTTGTTTTCTCCCGAAAAATTTTGTAACTGCACAAAAAGTGCAATTACTTGGACAACCCCTTGATGTATAAACAACAGAAAAAACATATTTGTCAGAAAACAAATCTCTTCTGGGTAAAACAGCATTATTCAAATCAAAAAACGTATCCGTTTTATACAGTTCTTTAAGACAGTTGGTTTCATAATCATGTATCAGTTCACGCCACACCATTTCTGCTTCACCAATAACAACTATATTAAAAAACTTTTTTGATTCTTCAATATTAACTGAAGCATGAATGCCGCCAATAATAGTTTTAATATTTTTTTCTCTGAACATTTTTGAAATCTCAATTGCCCGCGGGATAGTGCAGGTATCAGAAGTGATCGCGACCAGGTCATAAAACTCACAAGTAGATGTTTCTGTTAGTTCTTCAATGCACTCGTCCAAAATCTTTACATTCCACTTTTCGTTTGTTAATGCAGCAAGAATACCCAGGCAAAGCGGTTCAAACAAAGCATAATTACTTAATCCTCTTTTCAGAGAATTGCTTTCAACTTTCAACAGGTCTCTGTTGAACGGGTGTATTAATAACAACTTATATTTTTGCAAAACACATGTTATTTATACATCTAAAATATCTTCATTTACAAAAAACAAATAATCACCTGATATATGGGGTTTTTAATTTCCGCAGAAGTGCTTCTGCAATTAAAATCCTTTTTTGAATTGTCTCTTCAGTTATTTTAGGCAATATTTTTGCCGAGGGCAATGTTTCCAGCTCAGAATACCCTTTTAATGTAACGTCTTCAAACCTCATTTCCTTTAAAAAATCCAATGTTTTATTAAAGTCTTCATCTGTTTCAGTTGGGAAGCCTGCAAAAAACAAAGCATTTATTCTAAACCCCGGATTTATTTTTCTATATGATTTTAGTGTGTTTTTCAAATCCATTATTTTATACTTTCTGTTCATTAGTTCAATAATTCTGTCGCTTCCACTTTCAACAGCAACTGTTACTTCCACTATTTTTTTGGATTTTATAAATGGTATTATTTTGTCTTGATTTTTGACCAGCCATTTTGGATTCAATCCATGTAAAGACCAACGCACAATATGCTTTTTATCAACAACAGATAAGGCCAGCAACAATTGGTCTATGGAACTGTTAATATCAAATCCATAGGAGCATAAATCCTCCGCTATGAAATGAAAATTTCTATATCCGTGATCTAATAATGTAGAATATTCTTTAACAAGACTTTTAATCGTCTTACTTTTTATTTTACCAATGGCTCTTTTAATATTACAATAGGCACAATTGTTAACACATCCGGAACAAATTACCAAGTAACATTTATCTGAATAATTAAAGCCAATGTTTTTTCTGATATATCTTTGTATGTCTTGCTGCCTGATAATTTGCCTGATAAATAATTTTGAAAAACCATATTTTCTTAAAAGACTAAAATGCGGTTTAATATCATTTATTTCTGCAAATGTGTTGTATAGTTCCAGGTCGTATAAATGACTTTCGGGTACTTGATGAAACTTAATTCTGAAATCGCTGAAATATTCATCAATATCATTAATATTTTTGGTCATTATTGTTTCCCCCGAAAAAATCATTTTAAGTTCTTTTTCATTTGTGCCCGGCAAACATCCCATGACAATCAGTTCTCCTGAAATTTTTTTAATTCCATCTATCACACTCAGTGAATCCTCAAGAGCCGCTTTTGTAACTGCACAAGTAACAAAAATAGTATAATCTGCACCCTCCACTGTATCAATTACTTCATAATTATTCAAATTGAAATAATTTCTTAATTTCGATGCGTCAAGGGTCCTCATAGGACAACCTGAGCGTGGCGAAATGACATTAACTTTTTTCTTTTTTATAGAATCAGGCATTAGAAAATGATATTAATTTGATTTCTCTCTTTGTTTAACACGCCCAAAAAAATAGTACACTTTCAGCAGGTTTTCAATAAATGTGTTTTTATAATTGGCAAAATGAGTACAGTAATAATAATATAGAACGATCCCATTTATTGATTTTGTAATAAACAAGGCTTTGAAAAAGCTCATCATGCTTTGGTTAAATGAATCCCTGCATATTATTCCCAGTTCCTCAATTCTCTTATTTTCAATATTGTTATGTTTAAAAAGACTTTTTGTATAATGATATTTCGACCAATCCTTAGGAAAATTGGTATATAAAAGACGATCTTCTTTTATAAGTTTTTGATAGATATATGTGTTAGGAAATGGGGTTAAAATTACTCCCGAGCATATCTCAGTATTTAATTTTTTAAAAGTCTCAACCCGTTTTAATATCCTTTCTTCTGTATCATTTTCGAGGCCTATCATAAAATTACTGATAACCAAAACATTGTTCTTGTGGCACGATCTAATGATTTTTTTATATTCATTAAACAAATCGTCAGTATCAAAAACATTTTTCTTATTAATATCTTTAAGTGAAATCTTTGTATCAACCTCAAAACCAACAAATATCATTTTCATCCCGCTCCTTGATGCTAGTTTTATCAGGTCTCTATTTTTGAAAAAATCAACAGAAACCCCCGTCAGCCAAGATTTCTTTATGTTTTGTTTAATAATTTCTTCAAATAATCCTATTAAATATTCATCATCATTCCCATAAAAATTATTATCAATAAAAAAAACAAACGAACTTTCAGCACATTTAAGTTCGTCGATAACCATATCTACAGGTTTTCTTTTATAATCTTTTCTATACCTTCTCGTAACACAAAAAGAACAATTGTTGTGGCACCCCCTGGATGTTTCAATTGCATTAAGAAAATATTTATTGCGAAAAAAACTCATGTCCGGTGAAACAAAATCGAAATTAGACCCATGATTACAATAAATACCTTTCAATTTATTGTTTTCAAAATCATCAAGCAATGAATGCCAGACATTTTCCGCATCCCCGACAACAACGGCATCAGAATATTGTAAGGCTTCATTAGGCATGGCAGATGCATGACAGCCACCCATTACAACCGGTATCGATCTCTCTCGGAAAACTGTGGCAAGCTCATAGGCCCTGTTTATAAACATTGTGCTTGTGGTAATACCAACTAAATCAAAGTTATAGTCATTAATGGCTTCTATGTTTTCATCAACGATATTTATATCCCAGCCCTGTGGGGTCAATGCCGCAATTACACCCAGAGAAACAGGAGGCGTAAAATTAAAACTACTGATCTTTCTACTACTAATAGGATTAATAAGCAACAGTCTTTTTTTCATATGGATACCTTGATCTCATTATTAATTTACCAGTTAAACTTGGTTTTCGGTCTGCGGAACTTAAATAATATTTTCCAGAATTTTGACTGGTATTCGCCAACAATACAAAATGATAAAAAAACGTGGGAATCAATAGCTATCCTTATACTTTTAGTTAAAATAACAGTCTGGAAAAACTTGTACTTGAAAGGATCTTTTATCAATCCCTTATAAGGGGCAAACATTAATTCATGAGTTTTTTGGTATGCCCGGTAAAAATCATCGGTAGTACCATGATCAGATTTGTAAGTTATGGTTGCCAGGTTATAATAAATCCAGTCCTCGGGAAATGAAGTGTATAAAAGTCTTCCTTGTTGTTCAAGCCTTTCGTATAAGCGTGTTTTAGGCAAGGGCGTTAAAAAGCGTAAGATAAAATTATCTATCCTGGTTTTCCTTAACGACAGCCCCCTTTGCATCATGGATTCTGGAGTTTCGTGATCTCCCCCGCAAATAAAACTGCTCATGACAGCAATTTTATTTTTATGAAAAACATCAATAACACTTTTATAACTATCGAGGGCAAACTCTTTATTTGAATGTTTATTAAAGGACTTCAATTCATCCTGGTCAAAGGATTCCATGCCAACAAAAGCAATAACACAGCCTGCTTTATGGGCCAGCCATAATACATCCGGGTATTTTGAAATGTCAACAGAAGTTACGCACCACCACTTTTTATTGATTTTTGCGTCTATCATTTTTTTCAGCAATTCCACCGCTCTTTTCCTTTGTTTATCGGTTGACCCAAAAAAATTATCATCATCAAATAAAAAGTAATCCTGTTCTAATTCCTGAATTTCCCTTACAGTGTCATCAAGATCCCTGTAATGGACTTTATAGTCCTGAAAAGCCGGAATATTGCAAAAATCACAGTTATTGGTGCAGCCTATTGATGTTAATATGTTTCCAATTGAATAGTTATATTTTTTTAATACTTTTCTATTGACTCTAAAACAAACCTGGGCATCGGGATTACTGTAATACCTTCTTTTTAAACAGCTATTATTAAAATCATTTAAAATGTCTGTCCATAGTCCTTCAGCTTTCCCAATAGCTACTGTATCCACATATTTTTCTGCTTCATCGGGAAAAAAAGAGACATGCATGCCTCCAATCACTACTGGTATTTTATTTTTTTTATACTGTTGTGCAATTCTATATGCTTTGTTGATACTGGTAGTGTATGAAGATATCCCTACAAGATCGGCCTCCTTATATTGAAAAACTTCAAAATTTTCATCTATGATTTCCACATCCCAATCCCCGGGTGTGATTTCTGCAATAATTCCCAATGCCATCGGTTGCCAGAATTTAATAATGGTAACAGGTGACACAAAATTTTTTTTCACATAACTTTCCTGGTCAACAACGCTAATCAATAAAAGCTTTTTTTTCATGATTATTGAATAATTTACTATAGATTAACAAGCATCATTTAATTATGTGGCTTAAAAAACTAAAAAAAGATTTATGTGTTTTTTTTGAATAAAAGATGCATTGAAAAGGACATGGGGTGGCTTCCAGCGGGCATTTCTTAATTTTTTTATCTGGGATAAAACTATCATCAAAAAAGTTGCCATTGGAATCAGTATTTCCATTTTTATATAAAGGTTCACATCTGTATGCTATTCCTTTTTCATCAATCATAAAAGATCTTCTGCCTGCTAAACACCAATTGTCTTTATAGCTAATAATCCCCACCGTGCTTCCTAACTCATATTCTTGTTTTCCATATTTGTTCAAGATCTCTAATCCCCGGACTGTATAAGAATTCGGATATACCTTGTTTTTATAAGTTCCCATGAATGGCCGCAGCACAACCTCATTCACCCCGCCTTTTTCAAAAAGTTCAAAATCCCGTTCTATTCTTTCAATCATTTCAGGGTGAAAAATATATGAGATAAATAAAGAAAATCCTTTATCTCGTAATAAATTAATATTTTTTATAAACTGTTTAAAATCTTTATCATATTTTTCTCGCTCCAGAACATGAGCGGCGACATTAAGACCATATACATTTTGCGGGCTTATTTTTTTTGCAAACTCTTCTACATTGGAAGTGCTAAGATTAGTATTAATATGAACGTAATGATTTTCTGTTAGGGTTTTAATAATTTCAATAAAATTTTTTTTTAGAAAAGGTTCTCCTCCAGTAATAATAATCAGCCATTTTTTATTATCTCTGTTAAAGTTCTTTTTAATTGTATTCAAGTCAAAATTTCTTTCGTCAACATCAGAAGGAACTGTGCAATATTTACATCTAAAATTGCATACTGAGTTAATTTTCCATATTATTATATCTTCATTATTGGTAAAGAATTTTTCAGCAATAGAAGAATAATCGATAGACTTGTATTCGGCTATGTATTTTTGTATGTTTCTGATGTTATCCATTTAAGTAAATTCATTATTCAATTTATTTGCTCCTCATATCTTTCCAAACGTGGCCTGATAGGGCACTGAAAAGAGGAATACAATGTCTTCTTTTTTTCAGTTGCCTGATCGTCAATAAATACCCCAATTTTTATATAAAAAGCATCGCTTACTTCTATGTAATTTGCTGCGTATTCTCCCACATAAGTAGTAAAATAAAAACCAAAAGAGAAAATACCTATATTTAAAAAATCGGGCTTGATTTTTATGGTAGAACGAAAAAAACCCGTTGCTTTGTTTTGTTTAAGATCCTCTTCCATGTCAGGAGTCGATATAAAAAGTAATTGTTTCATGTAGTGGCAATTTAATGAAATTCCAATATAAGCATTTTCTACCAATCGTTCGAATTCCACTTCAAAATTTATTGTATCTTCAATATTAATTGGGTCACCGACATTTTTTCCCGAAGCTTTGGCTGATATTTTCATGATTCTAAGATATTTATTATGTGGAGCGACATCCGGGTCTTCCCAATTAATAATGGGCGGAGGGAGTTTTTTATGTTGTTCAGTAATATTTATCTGCTCGTTTTTAAAAATAACAACATTTTCGTTCTGAGCTTCAGTTTTATCTTGTATCTCATTTATTTCATACTCTTTATCAACCGTTTCAAATACTTTATCCGCTTCAATTTTTTCTATCAGGGTGTTTTCAAAATACCGCATAATAACTTCCTGGTTCCCCTGGTCTTTAATTCTTCCTTTTTCGAGTAAAATAAAACGTTGGCAATATTTCTGCACATCAGAAAGATTATGACTAACTAAAATCATGGTTTTCTTTTTTTCAGATAATTCCTGAATTTTATCCTGACATTTCATCTGAAACCCTATATCCCCAACGGCCAATACCTCATCAAATAATAAAATATCGGCATTGATGTTCACAGCTATCGAAAAAGCAAGGCGCATGAACATACCACTAGAATAAAATTTAACAGCCGTATTAACGAACTTGCCAATTTCAGCAAAATCAATAATATCATTAAATCTGTTTTCAATAGTTCTCTTAGGGATACCCATCAGTGTCCCGCTCAGGAAAATATTCTCTTTGCCTGTTAATTCAGGATGAAAACCCATTCCCATTTCAAGAACAGAAGCCACACTGCCGTTAATATCTATTTTCCCTTCAGTCGGAACCACAACTTCGCTCAGTAACTTTAATAAAGTGCTTTTACCGGCGCCATTGTATCCTATGATCCCGATGGATTCTCCTTTTTTTATTTCAAAGTTGATATCATTTAATGCATAAAATTCACCGGGATAAATATCCTTTCTTTTACTTTTTGTTGTTACCATGTGCCTGACCCTGTCAACAATGGCAAAATCATAATCCTTTTTCTGAAGATTGTATTTTTTACTTAACCCCGTTACCCGAATAGCAAAATCTTCCATAATCCATTAAATAACATCGGCCATAAGGTTTTCAACCCGGCGAAAATAATATAAACCTGAAATAAATAACAATATCATGGGAATAATACCATAGAGGTATTTTATGTCCAGTGCGGTGTCAAGTAGGCACCAGCGGATAAAAGCAATTACCCCTGCCATCGGATTGACATATACCAGAAAAGAATATCCGGGAGGTAACATTGCCGATGGGAAAAAAACAGGTGTGATAAAAATTCCAAAGCCAATCAAGTAAGGTATAATATGATAAAAATCACGAAAGCGAAACGTCAGTGCGCTGAGCCATATTGCCACACTCAATCCGGTAATCATATTTAAAAGAATTCCAAATGGCAAAAAAACTGTTTTGTATGAAAGGGGGTACTGGTAAAAAAGTAAAATAGCAATGTAAAAAATAAACCATACGGCAAACTCTATGAGTCCCACCATCGATTTTGATAAAGGAAGTATCAGTTTTGGGAAATACACCTTTTTAATGATATGTTGCGATTGTTGTAATGATGTTCCTGCCTGACTTATTATGGTTGAAAAATAATACCATGCCATCATTCCGGGATATGCAAAAACAATATATGGAATACTTTCAGGAATTACCACTTGAAACAACCATCCAAAAAAGAAAAAAATAATGAGTCCGGCTGTTGACGCCTGTACAAAACTCCATAAAATACCAAACCGGGTCTGAGCATATTGCACTTTGATATCCCTGAATGTAAAACTTGTCAGCAAATACCTATACTGCCAGACTTTTATTAAATTCAACTTTTTCCAGCCTTTACTGGGGGCTTCTATTGTTTTTATAATGTTTTAATTTTAAAAAAGCAAAGTTACTATTATTTATTTAAAATAATTCTTTCATTGATTTATATCATAAAAAACCAAAAAACTTTTGCCGGATTTTAACGAATTATTTGCAAATAAGAGAATCTATAATTCCCATTTTTTCTAAATTCCAGAGCACTCCTTTTGCCATGACTTCATAGCCTGTTGACCTGCAATGCCCGTCAACAGGCCAGTAATATTTATGATGGTTTAAGGGAGTTATTTTTTCAATTTCTTTAGTGTATTGAAACAGGTCAATAACCCTGATTTTGTTTTCCGTCAATAACTTACTTTTAATGGAATCATATCCTGTGCCCGTATCGTCAATAAAAACAACTATCAATGTAAAGCCTTTTTTTAAAGAAAGTTCGTGAAATCTGTAAATACAATTTTCCGTATCCTCTTTTGCCCTGATGCTGTCGGCTTTATATTCAGACGGAGATAAAAGTTCTTTGTATTTAAAAACATCATTTACAAACAGCCTGACAATATAACTCAGGGCATACAAGGGTTCCAATCGGGGAGCTTCACGAAAACGCACACCTTCGGTAGTAAAACGTTCAAATCCGCCCCTGAACCTGTAAAACTCAAAATCGGAAGAACCCAGAGTTAATAGTACAAGGTCAGGTTGATATTTCAACAACCTTTTTTCCAGCAGTGCGTAATGAAAAAACGGGTCAGAACCTGACATGCCTGCATTAAAAACCGTTATTTTTTTACCGGAAATATGTTTTATTCTTTTTCCGAGCAAGCCTGGCCATGTTGAATCCTGAGGAGCGCCGATACCTTCAGTAAATGAATTGCCAAGGCAAATGATGCGAAACTCGTTACTGTCTTTTTTTACAGGGTGGTCAATGTCTCTTAATCCTTCGGAATTGCATTTCATTTCATAGGCAAATTCTTTCCGCTTGTCAATATAAGAATGATAAGGAGAATGTATCATTAAACCCTGATGGTCTTTGCTATTAATATCATATTCGATAAAGCCGGAGGAGTAATATAATCCAACTTTTTCACTGTAACTTTTATTAATACCGGCAAGCCTCAGAAACAACTCAAATGCCAGCCAAAGTATAATTAAAATACTCAGGGCAAAATACCATTTTTCTTTTACAGCTCCAGAAGTTTTGCATGCATATGTAATAATCCGGATTAAAAACCACAGAAAAAGCCCGCACATCAAAATAAAAAGCACGGAAGTGACAAGTGTGGCGAGATTAAATCTGAAAAAAAGATATCCAAAGAACAGACTGAATGCAATCAATACAGACACGATGATGATTTTAACCCATAAATAAATTTGTTTTTTTGTAATTTTCATACTTTTAAATTTTACAATGCCTGTCCTAAAAAACAAATTTGTAAATTCCAATGGCTTTTGAAGAAACCGGTTGAATGTATTTCTAAAAGCCTGTCTGTAAACTTTATTTTTTGTAACCGTCTTTAGTTTACTTTTTATCCTGATGAAAATAGAGAAAATTAAAATCACAAAAAATAACACAGCAAGAATAACTATTCCGGGTTTAAATTCTTTCCAATGCGTAAGCGACCATAAAACAGAAAACAATGGTGTTCTTCCCTGTATGTACCCGGGAATTAAATAATATTTCAACCCAACACTGATGCCATATGAATTAAGGTCTTTTAATTGAAGTGTTTTTTTATTCTGGTTAATATATATTTCAATTACAGAAGCCTTTCCTGATAGACTGTCCGGAATTTCCACCTCAATTCTCTTATGAAAGCCCCAGGTACATACCCATTGTATTTGTTGTTCGAAAAAAGGGAAAGGAATTTTACGGTCAAGTGGCGTTATACTATAAACCTTGATTTTATTTGCCTCCTTCAAGGATATTCCCGGGAAACTCATCGTAACAGGCTCATAAATCTTTATATTCCTGAGATATAAAAAATAAGCAAGAACAAAGGCAATGGCAAAAATTGAAAAAAACACAACAATTACCCTGATGCTTAGTTTTTTTGAAAATTTCATAATAATTTCTGTCTTGAGTATATAAAATTATAAAAAAACAGATTTAATTTTGTATTTGCAGGCAATAATTAATTCAACATCTCGTATTCCCTTGAAATTATTTTTAATATCTTTAATAATTCTTCCTGTTGCTGTTCAGTTGTTGACTTTCTGAAAAAACCGATTACCTCGCCGGACTCCCTTTCCTTATTAAGATAATATAAAACAAGTTCCTCTGGAATTTTGCTTTCTTTCAAAGGTTCCGATAAATGAATGATACTGAGAAATGCTTCGAGTTCTTGTTCGGAAAATCCATGGTACTTTAAAAGATTTTTATATTCTGTTGCAGATTTCTTTATCTGTAAAACACTGACAGTTCTGATTTTTTCGGAAACGCTTTCCTGTTCTTCGATCAGGACGGAAAACTCATTATCAAAGGACTCATTTTGTTCTTTGCATTGATACCAATATTCAACAGACGAAACAAGTTCGTCAAAAACTTTTATGTTTTTCTTCTGCAAGTACCTGCCTGTATCAAAAAAAACAGATTTATAATACGAAACAATTTCTTTTAGTGCATCTTTTGGAAGGCTCCATAATGCTAGCTCCCTGGGATGTATTACTGTACTCACGTCAAAATAAAAGTCATGGCTGTTGCAAAAATTTACAACATCCGGTATATCCCTCCAGTTATTTCTGAAAGGCGCTGCAATAACGGATTTATTTTTCAGGTTGTTTCCAAGCCACCTGACATTACTCATGGTATCTTCAAAGTTTGCATTCACTCGAATGGATTCATAATTTGTCTTATTCATTGAATCCAGAGAAATACCAACCATAAATTTTCCTTTTTTGAGGATATGTTTTATCCTGTCATTAAGTATGGTTGCATTGGTCTGAATATACATAGATACTGAGGGCTTCATGCTTATAATTTTTTCCCAGATATCAAGATAAACAGGGATAAGAAACGGCTCGCCACCATAAAACTTAGCTTCCGACAAATGCGGAATAAACTCATCCAATTGTTTTACAAACGTATCATCATAAGGGAATTTCATTCTTTCTTTACGTTCCCTGTTCACCTGAATGGCAGATGACACTCTCCCTGAACACATCACACATTCCAGATTACATGTATTGCTTAGTTCAAATTCAATTACTCTGGGGTATTTTTTCAGCGGAAGCATACCGTATTTATCAAAAAAAACGGCGGTTGTTGAACTGTAATTTTTTTGTAGAATAGATTCTCTGCATTTATAACACCCCAAGGAAAGGTCGTTTTGTAGTATAGATGTACGCAACAGTTCTGCTTTTTTATTAAACCATATATCATGGATGTTATTTTCGGGATAGTTTCCCAGGATTAGTTTTGTGTTTTTACAACAAACGATTGCATTTCCTTGTGTGTTGAAAAAAAGATTAACCCACGGCGCATAGCAAAGCCTGGGTAGCATCCCGAAGGGACGGTTTTTGTTAAAATCAATATAGGTTTTTTTGTCAAGTGAGCCTGTAGTATCCTCAGGCATCCTTTTATTATAAAATATGTTCCTGCATCTGTTAATCCAGCGGGAGGTTGTATATATTATTTTTCCGCTTAGTTCGTTCATTGAGCAAGGTAGAAATTATTCTTATTTGTTATTTGAAACATATCATTTTAATAAGCTTTCTGGAATAATACTAATGCCTTTCGGTATCCAATGAATTGTTTTTTTGTTTTATTTTTTCTATTATCTGGAATTCACTCATTTCAAAAAAATCTATAAATTCCTTTTCGTTGGTTTCAAGAAAATATTGAATAACATTTTCTTTTGAAATAAATGAAATAGTTTTTTTATAAACGGCATTAAATTTATCAATTTGATTTCTTAGTGAAATTGCCTGGTTTGCTGAGCCGGTTTTTTCCCTTTCATGAAAATACGAATTATAATATTTTTCTGTTCTTTCTATAAGCATTTGTACGCTGTTTTCAAAGTTTGTAATGTTTTGCTTATCCAGGCCCTTTTCTTCCAGTTTTCTCTTGTCGTTCATCCAGGTATGAATCTGTTTCAGCATTGACTGGTAAAGAATCAGGTTTTTTTTGCCTTCGGGGCTGATAGCCGAAGGAACATTATTATTGAGGAAACGAATAATATCGGCAAGGTCTTTTGAGCTAAGAGACTTAAGAGAAAGGTGAAGCGGGTATTCTACATAATTGATAAAAATTCCAAATTGATGCTTATCGGCAAAATTGAATACCTCGGGAATATCCTGAAAATTGTTCGTCATCAGGCATGTGCAGGAAGTAAATGTTGTGTTTTTTTCTTTGGTATATTCTATAAAATAAAGAAGGTTTTTATAAAAAACATTATAAGAAGCGTTTTCCCGTATTTGCTCATAGCGTTCTTTATTAAAGGAGTCTATGGATATATTGATATCAAAATTGGTCCGGGATAAAACACTACGTACTTTATCGTTAAGAATAGTGCCATTAGAAGTTACAGAAACGGAAATTTTTTTGTTAAGCCTGATAATCTCTTCCCATATATCATAATATAAATCTATCAAAAAAGGCTCCCCGCCCTTAAAATTTGTCCGCTTCAAATACGGAATGTATGGTAAGAGCTGCTCAACAAATTTATGGTCATAGATTATTTCTTTAGATACAACGCTTTTATCTTCGTGCTTGTCTGATAAAAGGGAATTGCACATCACACACTTCAGGTTACAACGATTGCTAAGCTCAAATTCTACAGATGCAGGAATGTTGGAGTGTTTAAAATTATCCTTGTATGCCTGAAAAATTGCAGATTGAAAATTCCCTTCCATTAATTTCCCATAGCAGTATGAACAACCTCCTAAAACTTCGCCTTTTCTGAACCTCTCTGAAATTTCTTTCCTTTTTTCCCCTTCGAATAATTCCTTTACCGATTGCTCAGGATAAACTCCCAATATATCTTCGTTATTTGAACAACACATTAACACAAACCCGTCAATCCGGAAATAAACATTATTCAAAGGCGCATCACAATAATCGTTCAACCCCCGGGCTTTTAATTTAAGTTTCTTTAATATCTGTTCAAAATGCACGTTCATTTGTTATACATCCCCGTTTATTTCACTTTTTATTTTTATCTCATCGGTTTTGCACTCTTCAATTATGCTTTCAGTAACATCTTTTAATTTATCAATGTCCGAACCCAATAGCTCCTGAACAATAAGCTCATCAGGAAAATCATTCAGTTTATATATGGCACGTTTCAGGTAAATATCCTGTTGAAAGCCATCAATAACCATATCAAGTTTTTTTATCAGCGAAATGCTGTCGTTGTCATTTTGTTCAACAGTTTTATTTTGCTGAAAATAATGAATTATTTTGTTCCGTATGCTTTGAACAAGTTCGTTGGTTTCCGTCTTTTCGAGCCAAATACCATCCTCTTCCCATTTTGCAAATTCCTGTTTGTTTTTTTCAAGCTTTTCTCTCTTCTGAATTACCCATGACTCTAATTGTTTTACAAAATCATCAAAATGAATTTTATTTCTTTTTGCTGTTAATGAATTTGATGGCAATTTTTTAAATTTGAGTGTATCCCAGACAACGATAAGCTCTTTCAATGGCATATGATATAATGAGCATCCTGCGGGAGTCCACACTGTATTAAAATATACGCCCGCATTCCATGTATTACATTGCTCAATAATCTCTGGTAATTCCTCCCAATTTTGTCTCATAGGGCACACAGAAATACTGAAAGGCGTTTTTTTTCTCTTAGCATATTCTGAAAAATACACAATATTTGAAATAACTTTTTCAAAGCTGCAGTTTTTTCTTATCCTTTCAAGAGTTTCTTTTCTTATTGATTCAATGGAAACGCCCACTCTGAAATTTCCTCTTTCAAGTAATGATTTAATTCTGTCGTCAAGCACTGTCGCATTTGTCTGAACCAACAACATGCATTTGGGGTTCAGTTGTATGATTCTTTCCCAGATTTTATAATATGCTTTAATCAAAAAAGGCTCTCCTCCTAAAAATTTCGCTTTAACCAGATGGGGTATAAATTCGTCAAGCTGACTAACAAAGTTTTCGTCATAAATATTTTTTTCGGCCGCCGCTTTCCCCATCTCCCGCCCTATTGAAGAAGAAAATTCGGGCGTACACATGATACACTGAAGATTGCACTCATTGCTCAACTCAAATTCCATCATTGCAGGATAGTGATTTTTCAATGGAATTACATCAAAAAGAGCTGCTTCCACTGCGTCAAAATTCCCATCATCTATTCTGTTTTTACAATGAAAACAGCCTTTTGACAAATCGGCATGCTTTAATACATCTCTTAGTTCTTTTATCTTTTGCCCGTTCCATATTTCGGATATATTTTGTTCAGGGTACCTCCCAAAAACATGCGAACGGTTCAGGCAGCAAGCAACCACTTTTCCATTCATGCCAAAATACATGCTTTTGAATGGAGCATAACAAATTACCGGTTTAGGGCCTAAGGGCCTGCACAATTGATATTTTTTTATAGAATCCGAATAATTTGGCTTATGTAAATTAACTAATAATTTATTTTTTCGCCTTACCAATGCAAGCAAAATGCGTTGTATAAATTCAGGAAGCCACAAAAAGCGATACGCATTCATATCTTATTTTTTATATAAACCAGCAAGCTGCGCATCTTTTCATATAATATTTCAACGGGCTCTCTTTGAATTTCTTCTAAAAGGGTTTGGTCGAATATTATCAGGTGCATATTGTTTAAAATCATCAATTGTTCCTCCCGGGTAAAGTGCTTTAAAACACTATCAACTTTATACAGAATTATTTCTCTTTTTATTGTTCCGGAATTATTATTTACAGTATGTATTTCTTGTATTTTGCTGTTTATTTTTTTTTGAAACCTGCCTGATAAATCCTCCAGATTCTTTTCAACTATAGTCTTTACTTCATTGGCAGAGGTAAAATTACTATTCTTTTCTGTTTCCTCATCTTCCGAAACACCATAAAGAGTGGAACTTATGTTTACTGGATTCTCAATCCACCATGCTACCTGGCTTATCAGGTCCGTAAAGCAATCATGGTTTCTTTTTTCAATATAGGTGTCATTTTTTAATTTGAATGATTTGTAATATTGCAATATGTCTTTAAGCGCTTCCGGCGATAAGTTCCATAGTGCATATCTGCGCGGGCTTTCCACAAAACTCAAATACACAACAGCTTTTTTCATGTTGGCAAATTCTATCAGGCCGGGAACTTCCTGCCAGTTTATATTCATAGGTGTTATACTAATTGAAAAAGGAGATTTGCTTTTTCTTTTTAGAAAAAAAAACTTATCAATATTCCCTATGACCTCATCAAAGTTTGCATTTTTACGTATTGTTTCATAAAGCTCTTTATTAAGTGCATCCAAAGAAAAGCCTATTACAAAATTTCCTTTTTCTATATAATGCCGGATTTTTTCATTAAAAACGGTTCCGTTGGTTAGTAAAAAAACTTTTATTGACGGTTTTATTTTAATTATTTCATCCCAGATGTCATAATATAAGTTTATAAGAAAAGGTTCCCCTCCATAAAAGTTTGCTTCTTCTGCATAAGGCAAAAACTCCTTCAATTGCCTTACGAATTCATGGTTGTAAGGTATAATGATTGAGTCAAGATTTTCGCGGTTTTTACGTATGGCAGAAGAAACACGCCCTGTACACATCACACATTCGAGGTTGCACTGATTGCTTAATTCAAATTCAAGGATTTTGGGGTATTTTTTTAGCCTGGTGCTGGCATAAAAATCATTTGTCCATGGCTTAAAATTATTATACCTTCCTGTTTTAACTTGATAATAACAATAATCGCAACCGAAAGACAAATCATTATGCATCATATGTTTGGCAAGTTTTTGTCTCTCCGCGCACTGCCACATTTCTGTTAAACTTTGTTCGGGAAAAGTGCCTAAAACAGCTGTGTGATTAAAACAGCATGTCAAAGCCTGACCGTCTGTGTTAAAAAAAATATTTGTAAATGGAGCATAACAAAATAATTTTCTGGAACCCAGGTTGCGCCTTTTATTATACTCTTTATACAAACATTTATCAATAGGATGAAACCCATCTTTTTTTACAGGATAGCTTTCAAATAAATTTACTCCTTGCCTAAAGGTCTTATTGATTTTTAACAATATGTTTTTACTTTTTTCTGAAATCCGGTTCCTCAAAAAATGTTTCATCTTACATCACCCATGTAGTTATCATCTCTGCTAGTTCTCTTTCTTTTTTCATTTCTATAATATTTATCATCCCATCATCAACCGGGAAAAGAAGCAATCGCTCATAAATAATTTCTTTATCAATATCCGGGAATAAAGCAAGTGTAAGGTTTATTTTTTTAACTATTTTACAGTATCTTTCTTCTGATTTGCCGGGTTCTTCGTTATTGTTTTCAAAATAATCACGAACCCTCATGAAAAATCGTTTCTCATTTTCACTCATACCCATCAGTGAATCGCTAAATATTTTTTCTTTTTTTTCTCTCTCTGAAGCTTTGTTATGCCATGTATGAATTTGTTCTGTAAGGTTTTTAAAATTTGCTTTGTTTGTTTTTTCGTGTATTTTATTTTCAGAAAACTCAAACTGTTTCAAATATTGATATATCTTTTGCAACTCTTCGGCTGGCATACTTTTCAGCGTTAGCTGTGGAGGCTTAATCACATGATGAAAATAAACGCAAATGCCATGCTCGTTACCATACCTGACAAATTCGGGAAGTTCGCTCCAATTTAATTGTAGCGGGCATACAAGAAAATTCATCGTAGTCTTATTTCTATTTACATAATTATGAATGAATGAAATATTTTCCATTGCAATTTCAAAATTTCCATTCACTCTAATAGATTCGTATGTGTTTTTTTGAAGACTGTCAATAGAAACATTAAAACTAAATTTATTGTATCGCTCCATTAAATCCCGGAAGCGTTTGTTCATAGTATTGGCATTGGTTGTAACCAAGATATTACATGCCGGATTTTTTTCAATTATTTTTTCCCAAATATCATAATAAATATCTATAAGCAGGGGGTCGCCACCGGTAAATTCAGCCACCTTAAGATATGGAATATATTCTTCAAGCTGTTTAACAAAATTTTCATCATACTTTTTTTCAACAGGTGAGAGCTTTTCTCTGTTTTTCCTGATGGAAGAAGAAAGAAAACCTGAGCACATCACACACTCAAGGTTACAGGTATTTTCCAGCTCAAATTCCATGATGCTTGGATATTTTTTTCCGTAAAAAGAATAATGGTCATACTTTAACGACAACATACTGCCAAAATTTTTCGTTATCATTGAAATATGACAAAACCTGCATATATCCGACAAATCGTTGTTCTTTACCTGTTGTCTGATATGGTTAAATCCGTTTCCGTTCCATATTTCTTTAATGCTTGATTCTGGGTACGTCAATTGTTCGCTAAAATATGTTGCATAGCATGGGGATGCTTTACCAAAAACACTGAAAAACATACTTGAAAATGGGGCAAAACACATCAGCGAATGAGGGCCAAAAGGCCTGCTGTCATTGTAGTCTTTAAGTAGTTCTTTTGTATATACCCCTTTTATTTTTTTACATAAAATCCACGATAAAACAAAACGTGCTTTATTATAAACATTGATAAGCCTGATAATAAAAACCTTAATAACCCCCGGCATTCTCTGATATTTTTTTCTTAAGATTTTTATCATGATGTCTTTTTTTTATATCCCAGAAAACGATAAAATTTCTGTGCATAAACATTACAACAGAGTTTGTAATAAAGCCATACTATGACTCCATGAAATAAATAATGAATCAACACTATATAAAAAATCTTTTTAACAAGAATAAAAATTGGTTTCCCCCTAAATAAAAAAAAGTGTATAAGAAGCAGGAGAATATACCATTTATCAAAGAAAATACTTAATGATATAATAAATAAAGGTAGCAGGTCCGCATATAAATTGTTCAGTAATTCTGAATACCACAAACTATTCTTCTTAACTTTAAATAATAAGACTGATATCAATACGTATAACAAATATAATGGTATAATAATATAAAATTTTTTTACAAGGGTAAAAGAAATAAACACAACTAGTACGATAATAACAACAATCTCTAATGGAATTAATACTCGGGATATTAATTTTACAGTATATTTTTGGCCTTTTTGAGTAACAAATGTTCTGAACCCTGATTTCCTGTCGTATTCTTCATCTGAAATCTGATGATAGAGAATATTTCGAAAACCTTTAATAAACATAAGGACGGAAAGAATAAATACAGAAATGACGAAATTATTGCTTAATAGGGATTTACCCGCAAACAAGAGCAATCCGATAATAGAAAATATCACACTGCTATATAAAGCATCTATTGCCAGACCTGCATAAATAGCTTTTTTTAACCTAAGGGGCGGTAATGTGTAAACAATCAACAATATCAACTGAAAAAAAAACAGAAAAAAAATTATTAATCGGGGGTAAATGAAGAATAAAGGGATTATTGATATAGCCAGTAATAAAATTAACAGTAAATATTTTTTCCAGAATGACAAGATAGCGGCAGTGTTTTCTTTGCCCGCAGATGCATCAACTTCTATATCAGAAACATTGTTTAAAAAATAACCAAACCCAGCCGTACCAAAAATACAAAGCAGAAAAAACAAGAGGTTCAGATAACTGTCTTTAAGAGTACAATTATTAATAAGTATGCTTAGGTAAGTAAATGCCAGTATGGGTGGGACAATATGATTCCACCAGTCGCTTACTCTGAAATATCTTGTAAGATCATTATATATTTTCCAAATAAACACGATAAAATCCTAATCTGATCAATATAATATTAATAAAAAGCTCATTACACATACATGTGCCACTCAAAATTAGTACTTTTATTGAAAAAATAGGTTGCATTATGGACTTATTTTGTACAAAGCCATTTGTAAACAGCTTTGTTTTTATAATTTTATAACTTTAAACTATCCTGACAATTATTTTTTTATGAAAATCCCCTATAAAAAAACTAGGCTTTGGGTAATTATTTCTCTTGTTTTTTTTATACCGGTTTATTTTTTAATTAATAATTATTTGTTACGGGAAATCCTCTTTTTCAAGCCCCTACTTATTTCTGTCAATAGCAAGCACCCTTTAATCAATGACAAGGTCTATTGCTTTTCAAAAGGCATGTTTAACAATATTTACAGAATTGATACATTTTTGTGTGATAATATATTCAGTGAAAAATATTCCTTCAGAAAGGATATTATTGTTGCCGTACCCTATCAGGAACTTAAAAATATTGAAAGCATTTCACTGATTTATGGTAAAGAAACTGTTAGGTTTAACAACAAAACACTTTCTGAATTTAAATTAAATGTATTACCCGGGGAATCAAAATACTTTGTTATTAAAATAAGTTCGCTTTATTCGCCGCGGCAATATTGTTTTTATAAGACACTGACAATATTTTTATGGGGTGGGAAAATAAGAACAATATGGGTTTTGCTCCTGGTGATTTGTTTATTTTTATTATTATGGAAATTCAGATGGTTCTCTATAAACAAATTAGTAGCGAAATCAAAAAGTGGCGCACATTTGTTAAAAATACTTATTGAACATGTTGCTTTAAGAAAAATTTCTTATTTACTGTTTTTTGTTTCATTTTTTGCTTTTTTTAGTGTAAAATTTAAGTTCAACAACGGTGTCAGATTTGATTCTGCTAATATTTTTGACCACTCTGTGGCTGTCAACTTTGCCTGCAAACAAGGATTCCCAAAATTTGGCGGAATAGAAAACTTTGAAAAGTATAAATTTAATGAATTTGATGGTAATGTTGTTTTTAATTATAAACTGTTCACCCGGATGGCAGGTGCCACTTATCTTCTCAGGCCGCCGGGAAATTCTTTTTTATATGGTTTTATTTATAAAATTTTTGGAATTAATCCAATCATTATTAAATATACACAACTGTTTTTTATAATTCTTTCAGCAACCTTTTTAATTTATTTAGGTTACAAATTTTGGGAATATAAAGGGTATATGGCCGGCTTCATCTCGGCAATAATTTTTCTTTTCAACTATGCTTTTTATGCCGAAACTTTTTGTTATGAAAATGTTCTTTTTTTAATTGTACTCTTTGTAATATTTGCAACAGAAAAATACCTTAACAAATCTTCGTACAAAAAAATTATCATCCTGGGATTTATAACAGGAATAAGTTTACTGATAACTTCATTTTTTATAATTTTGCCTTTTATCTTTTTTGTTTATTTTCTTTTTTACTATGTAAAATTTCGTTATAAAAAATATTTAGGGCATTTGTTGGTTTTTATTATAACATTTTTACTGCCTGTAATTCCCTGGTCTATATATGCCACTTTACAATCAAAAAAAATTCATCTAAGCAGGGATATTATAATAACTGAAATGCAGAAAAAACCATTATCAAAGGCAGACAGCCTTTTTCTGATGCCTATATTAAAAAACATTCCCGAGGCTGTCACTATGAACTTCTCCATTCATGAGGGCATGGAAATACCTGTGAAAGAACATAACCGGTTGTCATTAGATATTGGTTCAGGTGCATTGCTTTCTCAAAATTTTGTATTTATTTCGACGCAGGGTAAAACCGGCGGACTCCTTGCATCAAATAACGAATACGTTGATAATGGAACATTTAATTTTAAATATTACTATGACAAAAACAGTTTTTATAACAATGATGGATTAAGCGAATCATCGGAATTCATAAGGATAATTAACTTCTACATTCACTATCCCTGGAAATTGTTTACAAACTTCTTTAACAGATTTTACAACACATTTGGAACTAACAGGTTTTTTCTTATTTTTATTATAAGTATAATATTAAATGGATTCATCAGTATTGTAAAATCAGAATTTTTCAAGAAAAAATTAATAAAAACAATCGGCTTTATTTTTTTAAATACCTGCCTTCTTGCTTCATTACTATTTTTGCCCGGGAAAATAATTTTTTTAATAATTTTCGTAATCTCAATAACAACGGTTCTGATATGTTTTCTAAAGAAAAATGTCAACTTATTAAATTTTCTGCCTTTATCCGCAAGTATAATTCTAATAACCTTTTTGATTTTTATCATTCTTACTGCAGGATTGCCGAGATATCTGGACGTCATCAACTCTGTAATTTACCTTATTGGTATTTATTCCGTTATACATATTAACCACAGGTGGATTTATAAATATTAAAATCAATTAACCCAAATGATATTTATCAATTCATCACCCCGAAACTCTTTAAAAATCTTTCAACCTTTTCTGCCGGTTTTTGTTCCTGTGGGAATAGGTTACTTAATGACAGTTCTCAAAGCAAACGGAATTGAAAGTGTTTGTTTCGACGAACAGGTTGAAAATAACATTCTTAAAAAAATTGAAAAAAAAACAAAAGAATTTCCACGGCCATTAATATTTGGGTTTAGCGTGCTAACAGCTGCTTTAAAAAATGCTTTACAGCTTTCTGAAAAACTAAAAATGTTATATCCCGACAGTATTATTATTTTCGGGGGTATTCATCCTACTGCTTGCCCGGATGAGGTTTTAAACTATTGGCAGGTTGATTATGTTGTACGTGGCGAAGCTGAAAATATAATTTCAGAATTATATCATGGTATTCGAAATCAAAAAGATATCTCGCAAATTGAAAGTCTTTCTTATCGGAAAAATAAAATCAAAGTTCATAATCCGAGATCTGAAGGTATAACAGACCTTAATGTTCTACCCAAATTCCCATATCATATATTCGAAAATAAAAAGTATGATCTGGGCTTTGTAATGAGTTCACGCGGATGCCCTTATAATTGCCTTTTTTGCAGTAATAAAATTAACAGCCAACGCAGATTCAGGTATAGAGACCCTGACAGTGTTGTAGAAGATCTGACGCTTCTTCATCAAAAACATAAGCGTAAATATGTTTACTTTCTTGATGATAATTTGCTGGCAGATAATGACCGAATTATTAAACTGACACAGAAAATTAAATCCAGCCCTATTGCAGGTAAAATGATATATAATTTTCAGGCAAGGGGAGATAACAGTAATCATGAGGTTCTGAAAGAATTATTTGAGGCAGGGTTCCGAGGGGTATATTTCGGAATAGAAACTGCTTCGGAATCACTTATGAAAACGGTAAATAAAGGAGAGACTGTTGCCCGTGTTATTGAAGCAATTAAAACAGCAAAGGGAATCGGATACCATGTAAGCGGTAATTATATTTTTTCCCTACCCGGAGAAACACACAAAGACAGAATGGATGCAATCAGCCTGACAAAAAAAATCAATTTAGACCTCGTAAAATATAACAATGCCACACCATATCCCGGTACAGAATTATATAATATAGCAAGAGAACAAAATCGTCTTCATATTATAGGCAATTACGAAAACATAAATTCAGTGTCAACCTTTATTGAAAATCCATTCAAAAAAATTCCTTTTTCTTATATTCCTGAAGGAAATACTGAGAAAGAAATCAGGCGTGACATACTTGCCGGATATTTTAGCTTTTATTTCAACATCAAACACCTTAAAGGTGTGTTTACGCGTCCCGACCTAAATAACGCATGGTTTGATTTCGGCCATAGTTTTTTTGATTTTATAAAAAAACTTCCTGCCTTACTAGTATTATCAACGCTACTTACGGTTAAATTCGGAAGTTTTTTATTTTCTTGCCCATTTTCCAAAAAGTCTGCTTTGCAAAAATAATTTTATGCGTATCCTTTTTTTCGACATTGGAGAAATTGACTATAAGGGAATAGAGATTCTTACTGCAGTGTTAAAGCAACACGGACACACTGTTGATTTATTACTCGACCCTGGCCTGGGAAAACATTATTATCTAAAACTTCCTTTTTTAAACAGATTGTTTAGTAAAAACTTTCTTGTAAAAAAAGCTATTGCATTTAACCCTGACTTAATAGGAATGTCTGTTGTTACCAATAATTTTCATTATTTCAGGGAATTCGGGCAAAAACTTAAATTGGCGGCTGATATTCCTATTATCGTAGGCGGAATACACCCCACTTCTGTTCCCGAAGAAGTCATTAAAGAAGATTGGGTTGATATGGTTTGTGTCGGCGATGGCGAAGAAGCCATATCCGAACTGGCTGAAAAAATGGAAAATCATCAGGACATTTTTCACATTAAAAACCTCTGGATTAAAGATAAAAACGGAAAAGTCTATAAAAATGAATTAAGGCCTTTAACAGAAAATATTGACCTGCATCCGTTTCCCGACCGTTCCATTTATCATCAATATGGGGTTTTGGGAAAACGTATCCGGTTTATGACAGGCAGGGGCTGTCCGTATCAATGTACTTTTTGTGTAAATAGTTTTAGAAATGATTTATATCCCGGACAAGCGTATCTTAGAAAACGGAGTGTGAAAAGTATTATTGAGGAACTGGAATTAATAAAAAAAGAATATAAACCTAAAGCTATACGTTTTGAAGATGATGTTTTTGTGTTAAATATGGAATGGCTCAGGGAATTTAAAATAGAGTATATAAAAAAGATTGGCTTACCTTTTCATTGCTACATTACTCCTTCGGGCGTGAAGCAGGATGTTATAAATGAATTAAGAGCCTGTGGCTGCAATTCTATTGCCATGGGAATACAATCAGGGAATCCGGAACTGCGCTCAAAAATATTAAACCGTCATTATAAAAATTCGACTGTAACAGAAGCTGCAAAAATCATTAAAAAAAGCGGAATAAAACTTTATGCAGAATACATGTTTGGAATTCCGGAAGAAACCCCGGCAAAAATGTGGGAAACCGTAAGGCTGGCAGAGGAAGTTAATGCTGATAACAATTGGACAAGTATATTTTACCCATACCCCAAAACCAAACTCGGAGATTATGCCATAGAAAACAAACTTATTGATTATCCAGCTTACAACAAAATGATTAGCGGATACGGGAATCCTCACTCCATGAGTATTTTAAACCATCCACATGCTACTGAAGCATTCAAATTCAAAGCATTATTACCGCTATACCTTGCTTT
This sequence comes from Bacteroidales bacterium, assembly GCA_023228145.1. NCBI lineage: Bacteria > Pseudomonadati > Bacteroidota > Bacteroidia > Bacteroidales > Bacteroidales bacterium. The sequence continues at coordinate 89,236 of JALOBU010000007.1, forward strand.
ACCCTTTTTCTTTAAACCTATTATAAGACTTTTTCTAAATACAAATTTCGGGGTCATTCACAAATTTTTATATATAGTAAGCATTCCTCTGCTTGAAAAAAGAGAATTTTTCTACCGGATAAGACGAATCCCTTTAATTATCTATAAAACAATAAGTGTTTTAAGTCGTTTTAATCATTCCAATTCCTGTTAAAGAAAAAAAAACGGCTTTTTTCGAAAATAACTATTTCGGAAAACTTAATTCGCCTTAAAGAAACAACCGCGGCATAAGCTCTGTGCATAAAAAACAAAAAACGAAAGAACTTCATAAAGGGAAGTCTCGTCAACAAACGAATAACAGGTAATAAAAACGGGACACTGACAGCCAGGGAAAACAAATAGTGTAGCCTTTCAATTTTTCTGATATCTTTTGTCTTTAATACACTCCTGCCATATAAAAACGAATCATTAAGCAGTTCAATACCACCTTTAAAATATCCTTGCTGCTTTGAATATTCAGCCAGTTTTGTCATGGGATAAGGTTGGTAAATAGAATTCCAGGCATAACTGGGCCTGCATTTAATATTAAGTTTAGTAGTCTGAAATGCCATTTCAAGGGTCTCATCCGGGAGCCCCAAAATATTTACCGACATTGTTCTTATTTTATACTTTCTGAATAAATCAGCAGCATGAAGAATCTGTTCGTCAGATATATTACGGTTTAATAATTCATTTCTTAATCTGAAATTTCCGCTTTCGATGCCATACATTGCTAATGTACAACCAGCGCTTTTTAATTCTCTCACAATGTCTTCATCAATAAGATTAACCCTTAACTGTACCTCAAACGGAAGACGAATTTTTTGCCGGTATTTCTCACAAAACTCATATACCCATTTTCTGTTAACTGTGAATACATCATCCTGAAAATGAATTTTTTTTGTATTATATTTTTCTTTTAGCAACCTTATCTCTTCTATAACATTATCAACACTTCGCTGCCTGACATAACGCCCCTTATGACGGAAAATCGCCTTGTTGGCATGGTTAAAACAATATGTACAATTGTATGGGCACCCTCTCGAAGTTATAACATCCCTGCGCTGCATCTTTTTATAATGAGAATAAACATTAACCAAATCGCGATCTGGAAAAGGAATTTCGTCAAGGTTGATACACAGATTATCAAGTTCGTTACTAATTATATTTTTGTTTTCTTTTACCCACAAATTTTTAATATCAATAAATTCTTTGCCATCCTGAAGTTTTTGCGCCAATTCCACTACCGCTCTTTCGCCCTCTCCCCGGCACAGTACATCAACATTTTCTTCATTAATAAATTCCGGAAAAAAAGTACAGTGTGGCCCTCCAAAAACGGCAATAAAATTATGATGTTTTTTCAGTTCAGTATTAAACTGTTTATAATCATGATGACTTCCGGTAATCAACGAATAAGAAATAATATCTGGAGAAAGTTTCTTTATTTTTTTTATGATATTCTTTTCAAATTTCAAATCCAGATACTGGCACTGATGGCCCCCTTTTTTAAGAACAGATGAAAGTGTCATTAATCCCAGCGGTTCGTAATTTGCATAAGAGTATATAAACAGTATTTTCATTGATTATTCTTTTCTCTTATTTTAGGCAATATGAGCAAATCACTTATAAGATGTTGTCTGGAAATAAATAAATGATTGATAACTCTGTGAATAAAAAAAATAAATTGATAAAATTTTGTAAATGGTAATTTAATCAAAAATTTCAGCATAGGTAATAAAACAGGAAAAGCTGTAAAAAATGAAAACAGGTATTGTAATCTTTTAATTTTCTTTGCTTCTTTGGTTTTCAAAAGACATTTGGCATACATGAATTGAAAACTGATTTTGTTATAATCCCCGTCAAACAAACCTTCTCTTATAGCATAATCTCCGAGTTCTGTTTGGGGATAAGGAGTGTACATAACTGTATGTGGATAGGTAACCTTACTGTCAATATTAAGTTTAATAGTGGCAATACATTGTTCAATTGTCTCCTTTGGAAGCCCAACCATATTAAGCGCCATTGATTTAATTTTATATTTCCTAAGCAGATGTGAAGTTTGAATAATCTGCTCGTTACTTATTTTTCGTTTAAGCAAATTATATCTTAACCCTTCATCACCGCATTCAATTCCGAATTCTGCTACCATACAACCTGCATTTTTCATGGAAATTATTAACTCTTCATCCAATAAGTCAATTCGCACACATGCAATAAAGGGAATTTTAATTTCTTTTTCATAAGTACCAAGAAATTGGAGTGCCCATTTTTTATTATAAATCAGCGTGTCGTCAACAAATTTTATTCTTTGGGGCTTGTATTTCTTTTTAATTTCGGATAATTCGTGAATTACATTTTCAACACTTCGTTGCCTTACACTTGAGTTATGAATACCCATTATATTCTTAAGTGCATTACTATAACAAAAAGTACAATTAAATGGGCATCCCCGTGTTGTTATAACATTTCTTCTCCCAAGTTTATAATATTGATTATATCTGTCAAAAATGGAGCGGTCCGGAAAAGTAATTTCATCAATATTCTTGTGGCAATCTCTTATTTCATTTTGATATACTTTTCCGTCTGATTTAATCCAGAAATTTTTAATAAACCTGATATCTGATTTTTTTTCCAAAGCATTTATCAATTCCAAAAAAGCGATCTCGCCTTCTCCCCTGCATACAGCATCAACATCGTTATTATAAATTAATTCGGGAAATAATGTACAATGCGCTCCTCCAAAAACAGAAAAAAAAGTATGATTTTTTTTTAATTTAGAGTTAACTTCTATTAACGATTTTCCAAAACCGGTAATCATATTGTATCCAATTACTGAAGGATTTATTTTTTTTACTTTTTGGATAATGTTTCGCTGCAGTTTAATGTCCAGGTAATAACATTCATGACCATGTTTTTTTAAGTACCCAGAAAGAAACATTATGGGTATATTTTCAAAAAAATAATATTTTCCTATAAAAAGGACTTTCATTTATCAATAAGATTATGAAATAAAACGAAATTTAATAATTGTACTCAATAATCTAAAACCATCTTTTAATCTGATTTTTTTACCCTCTTGCAAGGTTCTGGGATAAAAATTAATTGGCACCTCAGTTATTTTTGTCTTTTTTAAAACTTTTGCCGTTAATTCTCCCTCCATCTCGAATCCATTGCTTTTTAAATTTATTTGTTTCAAAAACCCGGCTTCAAACGCTTTATAACCAGTAAGCACATCCGTTAGTGTAGCAAAAAACAACATATCGCATAAGGCAGTAATCAATCTCCCTCCGAGATAAGGGATGAGTGAGTGCCTGGCATGTTTTTTAAACAAAAGAAAATATCTTTTTCTCAGCTCTTTTCCTTTGTGTCTTGAACCGTAACAAACAAGAGTTTCCCTCTCAACGATTGGCTGTATAACTTTTTTTATATCGCCTGGATCATATTCCATATCCGCATCCTGAATAATAATTATATCTCCTGTAGTGTTTGTTATCCCGGTTTTGACTGCAGCGCCTTTCCCCATATTCACAGGATGTTTTATAAATCTTAATCCGGCATATTTGGTTGCAAATAATTCAAAAAAATCATTCATGTCCTCACAGCTTCCATCATCAACTACAACAACTTCAATATTTATTTTTTTCTCAAAAGTTATGCTGTATATTTTATCAATAACCTTAAATAAAGTCGGCTCATTGTAACTGGGAACAATAATGGACAATAACATTTTTCGAAATTTATTTTTTTCTTTTTTCTTTTATAAAAATTTCTCTCAAACTTAGTCTTTTAAAAACAAAAATCACATAATATGCTCTATAAATAAAATACCATGATTGGTATATTTTATTGAGCGGGAATTTAATGAGCATTTTTATCAATGGCAAAAGGCGGGGATATTTCGAACCAAATGCAAATAAGTAATGAATACGCTCAATACTTTTTATATCCGGTGTTTTTATTACACTCTTACCATATAAATAATTTTTATCAAAATTGTCAACTTTACCATCATAAAAATTCATTTTAAATGCAATTTCTGCAAGCTTAGTGCCGGGATATGGTTGATAAATGCTGTTCATAGCATAAGTAACTTTGCATTTTTCGTTTATTTTGATAGTTTCAATGGTATCCGAAATTGTTTCTCCGGGGATTCCAACCAGATTAAAGGTGTTTATTTTAATTTTTTGTTTTTTAAAAATTTCAGATGCATTTAAAATCATTTCATTACTGATATTACGATTTAATAATTTGTTTCTTATTTGCGCGTTTCCCGACTCAACACCAAACTGCACAGAATAACACCCTGCATTTTTTAGTAACTCAGCAATTCTCTGTGTAACCAGATCTACTCTAATATTAACTTCAAAAGGAATATTTATTTTTTCTTTTTGATATAATTCAACAAATTTTTCAAGCCATTTTTTATCCAGAATAAAAATATCATCATGAAATTCAAAATTAACAGGTTTATATAAGTCTTTTAGTTGTTTCAGCTCGATGATTACATTTTCCGGTGAGCGGTGTCTAACATATTTCCCTCCGTTTGCATATATTTCGCGGTACTTTTGATTAAAACAATATGTACAACTATATGGACATCCTCTGGATGTTATTGTCCTGACACGACTTCTCTTTTCGTAATGCCTGTACTTGTTTATCAAATCCCTGTCGGCAAAAGGTAATTCATCTAAATTTTTAATTAATGGACGTAATTCGTTTTTTACAACTATGTTTTTTTGTTTTACCCACAGATTTTGAATAAGAGAATAATCGTTTTTGTTCTTTATAGCCTCGGCTAATTCGAGCAAAGCATATTCTCCCTCTCCTCTGCATATTACATCTACATCTGGTTCATAAATAATATCCGGGAAAAAAGTGGCATGAGGGCCTCCAAAAACAGACAAAAAAAACAATTGTTTTTTCAGAGCCTTGTTTATTTCAACATATTTCTTCCAGTTATTAGTTGTTATGGAATACGCAATAACATCCGGTTTTATTTTTTTTGCCTCAGAAATATAATTTAAATGAAATTTAAGATCCAGAAGTTCACAGTGATGTCCGTTTTTTTTAAGAACCGATGAAAGTATCATGATTCCTAAAGGTTCATAATAATCAAAACTATGAATAAATAATACTTTCATAAACTCATCCGCGTAATACTTTCATAAATAATCCCCCAAAAACATCTATTTTTTTATTAAAAAGGGAGCAGTCTTGTAAAAAACATATTTAAGATGATATAAAACATATTGTTTCAAAATGAAGGGCTTTTTATAGATAAATAACGCAAGGTATGATTTAGAAACAAAAAAGATTAATTTATAAAGAGGCTTCATGGGTATTTTGACTAGAATTCTAATGAGTGGAATCAGTAAGGGTAATTTGACACCAATAATAAATAAAAAGTGCAAGCGTTCCATTTTTTTCAAAACGTCAAAATGAAGCGGGCTTTTCCCTTCTGTGATTATTTTACTTAACCTTTTCGTGTTCCCATCAAAATAACCCTTATCTATTGCATACTGAGTTAGTTTATAATTTGGGAAAGGCTGAAACATAAAACATAATGGGTATGTAATTTTACACTGAGCATTAATCTCAAGAGTTTCAAAAGTATTTTCAATAGTTTCGTCGGGGAGGCCAGTCATATTAAGAGAAGCAAGTATAATATTATTTTCTTTTATTAAAGCAGATGTTTCAAGTATCTGTTTTTTGGTCATATTTCTTCGTAATACTTTTTCTCTTAACTCCTGATTCCCAGTTTCTATACCAAGATATAAAGCATAACAACCCATTTCTTTTAAAGTTTTAACAACATTTGGTGTTGTTTCTTCAACTCTTACATAAGCTTCAAAGGGTAGGTTGATATACTTTTGATATTCTGTGGAAAATTCAAACAACCAATCTTTATCTAAAACAAAAATTTCGTCAACAAAAGCAATAAACTTGGCTTTATATTTATTCTTTAAAATAATGAGCTCTTCTATAACATTCTGTACTGATCGGTGCCTGAGATATCTTCCATTATTTACATAAAGTTTTTTATATAAATGGTCTATGCAGTAAGGGCAATTATATTTACACCCCCTTGACGTTTTAACATAGAACATTCCCGTGTTTTTATAAAATTGATATTTTCTTATTATATCCTGATCAGCAAAAGGAAGAGCATTCAAATTTTCAAAAGGGGGCCTGAGCTCGTTTTTATATATTATACCATCCTTCTTTACCCATAAATTTTTAATATTAGTTATATCTTTGTTTATTGTCAAATTATTAACTAACTCCAAAAAAGCATGCTCGCCTTCTCCCACACACATAATATCTATACCTTCTTCATTAATAAAGTCTGGATATGAACTGCAATGAGGTCCTCCGAAGACAGAAAGCGCATTCAATCGTCTTTTAATTTTTAAATTTATATTTACATAATACTGCCAGTTGAAACTGACGATGGAATAGGCAAGAATATCAGGTTTATAATTAATGATTTTTCTTAAAAAATACTTGTCAAATCTCAGGTCAATAAAATTACAAGTGTGTCCCGCTTGTTTCAAAACAGAGGCCAACATCATTATTCCTAATGGTTGGGTGTTAAAATCACATCTAAAAACAAATAAAATCTTCATAACTTTTTCACAATTTTTCTTGTCTTTCTAATTACTCTGGGAATCATAACGATTCTTCTGCGAAATTCATAAAATTCATTTAAAGGGACGGAAATTAAATGAAAAAAACGATGAATAATGCCATATCTTCTATTTAACATCCATTTAAAAAACATTTTAAACAACCTTCCACTTTTTATATATAGTGGTGTTATGGCCTGATATTTATAAACATCTTCTTTATAAGGATGGTTTAGCAAAAGGGTTGTATGGTAAGATCCCTCGCCATTAATAGCTTTATTATATAATTCGCAATTTAAAAAACCCTCGTTCAGACATTTTTCTGTTAAAGTGGTTTTGGGAAAGGGATAAAAAAAACTTGGAGTTACTGATTTAAGGTTTAATGTAGAGCAAAAATCAATAGTTTCCATCATTTCATCAGGTGTTTCTGTCGGGGTTCCAAAAATTAAATCAACAGACATATTTATTTTGTTTTTTTTCAACAGATCAGAAATTTCAACAATTTTAGAGTTTGTATGGAAACGGTTCATTATTTCGGAGCGGACTCTGGAACTTGCAGACTGCAGCCCCATTGTTACACTTTCACATTTACTTTGTTTAAGTATTGAAATTATCCCGGCATCTGTAACTACAGGGTTTAGTGTACAGCGATATGGCAGAGCAATATGTTTATTATAATCCTGCCCAAATTCATGAAGCCAGTCAATATCATAAGCAAATGTGTCATCAAGAAAACGAAAACTTTTAGGTTTGTATTTTTTCTTAACCTGTATTAATTCTTGAATCACATTCCGAGGGCTTCTTCTCCGCAAATATGTTTCTCCGCGATATAATTTCTTTTTAAAACTATTGATACAAAAAGAACAAGCATTAGTGCAACCGCGCCCAGTTATAATATCTATTCTTTCATAAATCAATCCGTATTGTTCAAAGATATCCATATCTGCAAAGGGCAAATCATCCAGATTTTGAATTAGTTTTCCTAAAGAATTTTTATGAATATATCCCGAAGAGTCCTTCACCCACAAATTTGATATTCCTTTATAATCTTTACCGGAAGACATTTTTTCGACGAGCTCCAGCAAAGCGTACTCTCCTTCTCCTATACAAACCATATCAACCCAGTCTTCATTTATAACTTGTTCGGGCATTATTGTGGAATGAGTGCCTCCGGTAATCAAGGGCACAGAAATTTCTTTTTTTAACCAGCGCCCGGTTAATTGCATATCAATAAACTGATTAGTTACAAAACTAAAAGCAATCAGATCGGGCTTAAAATTCTTTGCTTTTTGTATAAGGGCTTTTTTGCTTATTAAACGGTTCATTAATGGAACATCCAGATAGTGATTGTTGCCAATAGCAGGATCAAATAATAAATCTGTTACATGTCCCCGTTCCCTTAAAAAAGAAGATAATAAAGCTATTCCCGGATAATAAACCGAATTATAATAAAACAGTATTTTCATTTAATCTAATCTTCCCAAAGCCATTTTGTTTCTTCAAGATTCGCTGTTATTGTAGGACAGTGGGAATTTATTATTTTATAATCTGTTCCTTGAATCATATTCTTTTTTTTACTTATATCCATTCTGAGAATTGAATCCTTATATATATTCCCCATATAAAAAACAGATAAGTCATCCTTTTGAATTAAATTTAACCTGTGTAATGAACTTCCGCTTACCAGACAAAGGTCAAAAATGTCCCCGTTAGGATAAATCATAATATTATGGGGGGAGCAGTTTACGCAGGTGCCTAAAATTTCAGGATATATAAGCAATTTTAATCCGGTATTTTTTTTTATAAAAAACGAAATGTCTTTTATACACCTATTGTTTTTATTATCCCATTTTGTATATATTTCCCTTGTAACAGCAACTTTTTTTAATCCCATTCGATGCATTTCGTTATAGAAACTTTCCACCTTTTCGACATCTCCATCATGGATTATGTAATAGGGTATGATCATTTCTGGATTAATGCTGCATGCATATTTAATAATATCTGTTATATGCTCATAATTTTTTTCAGAGATGTTTTTATGTTTAGAAAAATATTCAAAATCATTATCGTAACTTATAAATATGCCAATGTTTTGACTTAGCAAGTAGTCCGTTTTTTGTTTCTCAAGTAGAATCCCATTTGTAAAGAGAAAAAAATTGCATTTAAAACTTTTGTATTTTTCTTTGAACCAATCCAGATACTTGGGGATGATATCAAAATTCAACAGGGGCTCGCCACCGAAAAACATTATATAATGGTAATTATAATTGACGTCTCTGTTTGTATAATAAAAGTCCGTTGCAGTTTGGGCTGTTTCCAATGACATATTTGTTTTTTTACCTAAAAGTAAATGGCCATAACAAACCCCGCAATCTAAATTGCATTTATCACTTAAATTAAGAAATAAGTGCTTGGCTAAAACTTTTTGTATCTTAAATATTTTCATAGTTAACAACCAGATCGATTCCTCCGGAGAAATATATAGATGTATAAATTAACTCCAAAGGAGTGGATAAAATGGCTATTATTATTTGTTTTCTTTTTATTGTGTCCTCAGTATCTTCAATCTTTGAGAATATTTCTTTATTTAATTCAAGTATCTCTTTATTGTCAAATTTATGATACTCAATAAAGCTATTAATCTTAATGATAAGTAACGCTATGAGATCATTATCCGTTTTTTTTTCATAAATCAATCTGTCTTTTTCAACAATTTCTATCTTTTTTTTCCAGTTTATGGAAAGATTTAATATGCTTTGAAATGATTGTTGATTTAGTTTTTCGATATTTGTTTTAGGTTTAAATTTTACCTTTTTATACATTTTTATTATACGATTCAGTATATCAGAATTACTGTTCCAAAGAGCACAATTTGTTGGGTACCAAACCCTGTTAAAAGTTATTGAAATATTTTTTTTATTGGCAAAGTCAATTATTTCTGGTATTTCCTGCCAGTTTTGTCTCATAAAACAAACAAATAAACCAAAATATTTAGAAAATTCTTTAGAGTAATTTAAAAAATATTCAAAATTCTCCATTGTTTTTTCAAAGTTGGCCCCTTTTCTTATTTTTCCATATGTTGTTTTATTTATTGAGTCAATTGAGATAAAAAAATTAAAATTTCCACGACTCATATAATCTTTAACTTTATTATTTAAAATAGTTCCGTTTGTGTTTACTGAAAGCTCGCATCCGGGATTTAGCTCAGCAAACAAATCCCATATTTTATAATATAAATCAATAAGAAACGGTTCCCCTCCAATAAATGTAGCATGTTTTAAATGCGGAATGAATTCTTCAAGCTCTTTTAAGAATCGTTCATCATAAACTTCTTTTTTAATAAATTCTTCATTAGTTTCAAATCTGGAGGAAAATTCCTTTGAACACATCAGGCATTTTAAATTGCACAAATTTGAAAGTTCAAAGTTGGCAGATTGAGGATAGGGGGTAAAGTCAGTATTTTTATCATACCACCTTGATAATATGTTAAAGTAATCTTTTTCATTAATTTCGGTCTGACAGGTAAAACACCTAGATAAAGGGTCAATAAATTCAATGTTTTTTAGTTGAGCACGTTTTTTTCCAAACCACGCATCTTTTAGAGTTGTTTCGGGATATAAGCCGTAAAGTTTTGTTCTCTTGCATACGCATGTGCCTATTTTACCACCTATTGCAAAATAAATGTTTGAATGAGGAGCATAACACAATATGCCCTTATTCTTAATAATCCTGGATTTGTTGTATAATTTTACTTTCGATGTAAAATCAATATCACAACAATTATTGTTCGGCGAGATATTTGCATCCTTATTTTTTTTAATAAAAGATAATATTTTTTTATTCCCGCTCATTAAGTTTCGTTTCTTTTTTTTCTGTATTAATTGAATACGTGAGCCATTCCTGATCGGGCATCAGTGGACTGACATTCTGATGAAAACCATCTAAGTATATTTTTTTTCTTTCGTTTAAATTAATTTTGATAGTTAATACATCACTGTCAGACCATATAACTTTATTATCGTCTCCAGAAACTGAAAACCCGATATTTATAATGGACTCATTAAAAAAATTCTCTTTAAAGATCAACTTGGTTTTATAAATCCCTGCTTTTAAGTATTTATTTTCACTTTTTGGTGCAAGAGAATAAATAGAAGACAAAAAATAAAAACCAAAAGAAGAAAGATATATGCAAAAATCAAAAACCGGATTATCGACAAAAAGTTCGAAATCGACCACTATCCCGATACTATCATCAGAACAAAAAATTTCATTATTATTTGTTTTCTCATTTACTGCATAAATCTTAATCACACGAAACTCATTATTTCCCGGCCCTTTGTCTTTATATTCCTTCCATTCTTTTTCATATATGTTTTTAAATTCTATTTTTTTAGCAACATTATTTTTTTTATCAGATTTTGCTAATGAATTTTCATAATATTTATGAATAACACTTGTATTATCATGAGCAAACATTTCGCCATCATCGAGACAAATAACAGAACTACATAAATGCTGAATATCATTCATGTTATGGCTAACTATCAGCATGGTTTTCTTTTGATTAATTATTTGTTTGATTTTCTGAGCACATTTAAACTGAAAAGCAATATCCCCTACAGCCAAAACTTCATCAAAAAGCAAAATGTCAGCATCCACATGTGCTACTACTGAAAATGCCAACCTTACGTACATCCCGCTTGAATAATGTTTTATGGGGACATCAATAAATTTTTTAACGCCAGCAAAATCAACAATTTCATTAAAATTTTTCTCGATTTCTTTCTTGGGTATTCTCATCATTGACCCATTCAAAAAAACATTTTCCCTTCCTGTTAGATCCGGATGAAATCCCATCCCCACTTCAAGAACTGAAGCCACTGTTCCATTTATCTCAATAAGGCCGGTAGTGGGTTCTGTAATTCGGCTAAGTATTTTTAAAAGTGTGCTTTTCCCTGCTCCATTTAAACCAATAATTCCAACAGCTTCTCCCCGCTTTATTTCAAAATTAATATCTTTTAATGCATAAAACTCATCGTTATTATTTTTGCTGTAATTGTTTTTATTAAACAACAAATTTATTCTGTCCTTAAAAGGTATTCCTATTTGATTTTTCGATAAAGAATATTTTTTTGATAATCCTGTTACCCGAACTGCATAATCTTCCATTTTCTCATTATATTATATCTGACATAATACCTTCTATTTTCCTGAAATAGAACAAACCGCTGATAAAAAGAAAAACGGTAGGAATTATTCCAAACAAATAATACACGGATATTTCAACATCAAGTAAACACCAGCGAATAAAACTTATAACGCCTGCCATAGGGTTTAAATAAACTAAAAAATGATACCCATCGGGAACCATTGCGGTAGGGAAAAAAACCGGTGTTACAAACAGCCCAAATCCCACTAAGTAAGGAATAATATGATAAAAATCACGGAATTTAACAGTTAATGCACTCAACCATATAGCAACACTCAGACCTGTAATAACATTAAGCAGAATGCCCACTGGTAATAATACAACTTTTATGGACAGAGGATGCTGATACACTAATAAAATAATTATATAAAACAAAAACCAGATTATAAAATCAACAATCCCAACAATTGATTTTGAAAGAGGTAATATTAATCTCGGAAAATACACTTTCTTTATCACTTGTTGTGATTGCTGTAATGAAGTTCCTGCCTGACTTATTATCATGGAAAAAAAGTACCAGGCCATCATTCCCGGGTAAGCATAAACAATATATGGTATTTTATTTGGAATAGGAATTTTAATTAGCCATCCAAAAAAGAAAAAAATTATTATACCGGCTGTCATTGCCTGAATAAAACTCCAAAGTAAGCCCAATTTAGTCTGGGCATATAAAACTTTAATATCTCTGATGGTTAAATTAATTAATAGATTTCTATATTGCCATATTTCACAAAGCTTTAAACTTTTCCATCTTCGAGTATCTGCCTTTATGAGAATTTTTCCAACCAATGTTTTTTTTACAAATATATAAAATTTAAACGTTGTTTTTGCATTATTATATTTAGGCTGCAAATGAATTTACTTATTATTAATACTTTTCATATTATGTTTTTTTAAGTATCTTTTGTCTATCACTTTTATGATTTTATAATATTTGATTTACTAATTAATTATTTTTTACCTTTGTCAAAAAGTATTTGTGAGTAAATTTTTCAAATTATGGAAAAAAATAACATGGATATATGTCCGTTTTATTCAAAAAATATTGATTACTATTTTTTTAACGTTAACTTATGTTTTATTTTTCCCCTTTCTATGGTTTTTTCGTTTGCTTTTTAGTAAAAAAAAATTAATCACGCCATTTAGCATCTCAAACTCATACTGGGAAAAAAGCATCCCCCTCTCAGATGATTCATCTCAATTTTTAAACCAGTCCTAATCACATATGAAAAAAGTTTCATATATTCTTAAACAAATGTGGGTGTTGATTAAGAAACATAAACTGCGGCTTTTAGCTCCATTGTTAATAATTTTGGCTGTGCTTGCTATTTTGGTTTATTATATTGGGCCTGCCGTTATCGTTTCATTTATTTATGCAGGAGTTTGATAATTGTTTATGAAGATAGATGAAACTTTGGATTTGAGAGGATTACCATGCCCTGGTAATTTGCCAAAGCTGCTTATCAAACTTGAAACTATGGATTCCGGCGAAATATTGAAACTAACAGTTGATGATATGGTAGCGCTTGACAGGATCCCGTCTGCTTTGAAAGAAGAATCAGCTTATGAGCTTTTAGAGATTAAAAAGGGCGCTGATTCCAATATTCTCATATATATTAAAGTAATTTGAAGCCTATAATGACAGACACTCTTAAAATTTGTAAACGATGCATCATGCCAGAATACAAGCCTGACATCACGCTGAATGAAGAAGGGCTTTGTAATCTTTGTGTCGCTCATGATACTGCAAAAAAATTTGAAACAAGAAAACCTCTTGAAAGCGACCTGATAAAAATCCTTTCAAAATATCAGGGAAAATACAAATATGATTGTATGGTGATGTGCAGTGGAGGTAAAGACAGTACTTCTGCTTTGTATTATATGAAAAAACGTTACAAACTGAATGTTCTTGCATTCACTTTCGATCATGGATTTGAAACGGACGAAGCAATGGATAATATTAAAAATGCTGTGGAAAAACTGGAAATTGATTTTGAAAGAGGTAATATTAATCTCGGAAAATACACTTTCTTTATCACTTGTTGTGATTGCTGTAATGAAGTTCCTGCCTGACTTATTATCATGGAAAAAAAGTACCAGGCCATCATTCCCGGGTAAGCATAAACAATATATGGTATTTTATTTGGAATAGGAATTTTAATTAGCCATCCAAAAAAGAAAAAAATTATTATACCGGCTGTCATTGCCTGAATAAAACTCCAAAGTAAGCCCAATTTAGTCTGGGCATATAAAACTTTAATATCTCTGATGGTTAAATTAATTAATAGATTTCTATATTGCCATATTTCACAAAGCTTTAAACTTTTCCATCTTCGAGTATCTGCCTTTATGAGAATTTTTCCAACCAATGTTTTTTTTACAAATATATAAAATTTAAACGTTGTTTTTGCATTATTATATTTAGGCTGCAAATGAATTTACTTATTATTAATACTTTTCATATTATGTTTTTTTAAGTATCTTTTGTCTATCACTTTTATGATTTTATAATATTTGATTTACTAATTAATTATTTTTTACCTTTGTCAAAAAGTATTTGTGAGTAAATTTTTCAAATTATGGAAAAAAATAACATGGATATATGTCCGTTTTATTCAAAAAATATTGATTACTATTTTTTTAACGTTAACTTATGTTTTATTTTTCCCCTTTCTATGGTTTTTTCGTTTGCTTTTTAGTAAAAAAAAATTAATCACGCCATTTAGCATCTCAAACTCATACTGGGAAAAAAGCATCCCCCTCTCAGATGATTCATCTCAATTTTTAAACCAGTCCTAATCACATATGAAAAAAGTTTCATATATTCTTAAACAAATGTGGGTGTTGATTAAGAAACATAAACTGCGGCTTTTAGCTCCATTGTTAATAATTTTGGCTGTGCTTGCTATTTTGGTTTATTATATTGGGCCTGCCGTTATCGTTTCATTTATTTATGCAGGAGTTTGATAATTGTTTATGAAGATAGATGAAACTTTGGATTTGAGAGGATTACCATGCCCTGGTAATTTGCCAAAGCTGCTTATCAAACTTGAAACTATGGATTCCGGCGAAATATTGAAACTAACAGTTGATGATATGGTAGCGCTTGACAGGATCCCGTCTGCTTTGAAAGAAGAATCAGCTTATGAGCTTTTAGAGATTAAAAAGGGCGCTGATTCCAATATTCTCATATATATTAAAGTAATTTGAAGCCTATAATGACAGACACTCTTAAAATTTGTAAACGATGCATCATGCCAGAATACAAGCCTGACATCACGCTGAATGAAGAAGGGCTTTGTAATCTTTGTGTCGCTCATGATACTGCAAAAAAATTTGAAACAAGAAAACCTCTTGAAAGCGACCTGATAAAAATCCTTTCAAAATATCAGGGAAAATACAAATATGATTGTATGGTGATGTGCAGTGGAGGTAAAGACAGTACTTCTGCTTTGTATTATATGAAAAAACGTTACAAACTGAATGTTCTTGCATTCACTTTCGATCATGGATTTGAAACGGACGAAGCAATGGATAATATTAAAAATGCTGTGGAAAAACTGGAAATTGATTTTTTGTTTTTCAACTCTTCCTTCATGAAAGAAATGTTTGCTAAAATTATTTCAAGCGATTCTAAAGCCGTTATTTGTCACCCCTGTTCCATCTGGTACATGGATCTTGCTTTTGATGTAGCCGCCCGTTACGAGATACCTATTATTGTTGCAGGATGGACCAAAGGCCAGTCCAACAAACAGGAATTAATGTCAAAATGCGGTTGTAACGTCCACACTGCCGAATTTAAAGCTATGGCAGAAAACACTGAACATTTTCTTGATAATGAATTGAAAGGAATGCCTCAATATAAAAGATTTCCTCACAGTATGGAAGAAGTCCTATCAAAGGCAAAAAAGCGTTTTAATTCTATCGTTATTTCTCCGCACTGGTTTTTGCCTTACGGACCAGAAGAATATGTAAAAGTTATAAAAGAGGAACTTGGATGGAAGATTCCTGTATTAAGTTATCCTGCCGGATCAACCAACTGTTTATTAAATTTCATGTCTGTTTATTTGTCTATGAAGAATTATGGATATACTCACTATCATGTAGAAGCAAGTAAACTAATTAGAGAAGGCCTTTTACTTCGTGAAGATGCATTAAAACAACTGGAACTTAATTTTGATAAAAAAATACTCTTCGACATAACCTCTAAACTTGGCATAGACCAATTCGAAGCGCTATGAATATATTGGGCATTTCTGCATATTACCACGATTCTTCCGCTTGTGTAATTAAAGATGGTGTATTAACCGCAGCGGTTCAGGAAGAACGATTTAATCGAATAAAAAATTGTTCTGATTTCCCGATACAAGCAATAAACTTTTGCGTACAGCAAAGCGGAATTAGTTTCTCTGACATAGACTATGTCGCTTATTATGAACAACCCTACATTAAATTTAACCGAATACTACTTGACTATATTGAAAAGTTTCCTTTTTCATACCTTCCTTTTTTAAAAAATATTCCTTACTGGCTACAGGATAGATTAATTTTACCAATAACTATAAAAAAAGAGTTAGGATATACCGGTAAAATATTTTTTGTTCCTCATCATTATTCTCATGCTGCAAGTACTTTTTTCTTGTCACCATTTGAAGAAGCTGGGATTATTACGGCTGATGGTGTTGGTGAATTTGCAACAACCTGTACTGGAACAGGTAAATTAAACACTATAAATATAAATCAACAAATTAATTATCCTCATTCTCTTGGATTATTATACAGTGCTTTTACAACTTATCTAGGGTTTAAAGCTAACAGCGGAGAAGGGACAACAATGGCTTTGGCAAGTTTTGGGAACCCTGACTTTGTTGAACCTTTTAAAGAACTTATAAATATAGCAGATGATGGTAGTTACAAATTAAACCTAAAATATTTTTCTTACAATACTGGGAAAAAAATGTATTCCCGTCGCCTTGAAAAACTTTTAGGAAAGCCCCGTATGCAGAATGAAGAAATAACCGACCGTCATAAAGCAATTGCAGCAACATTGCAATATGTTGTTGAAGATGTACTTTTAAAAACAACCCGTCATTTAATTAAAACAACACATCATAAAAATCTTTGTATGGCAGGAGGAGTTTTTTTAAACTGCGTAGCCAACCAAAAAATTCTTGATATAGCAGAAATAGATAATGTTTTTATTCAACCGGGAGCTGGTGATGCTGGAGGATCTATTGGAGCAACATATTTTGCATGGAACATCCTTCTAAAAATGCCAAGAGGTAAGCCTCTTGAACATGCATATTTAGGCCCGGTATTTTCAACAACAAATATCAAAGCCGCTATTGTAAAAAATCAGCAAACATACATTGAACTGAAAGAATCAGAATTATTAGACATCGTTACGAGCAAGATCATGGAGGGTAAAACTGTTGGCTGGCATCAGGGTAGGCTTGAATTTGGTCCGCGAGCTTTAGGCAACCGCAGCATTTTAGCAGATGCCAGAAACCCTAAAATGGTTGATATCTTAAATCATAGAATAAAACATCGTGAATGGTTTCGTCCATTTGCTCCCATCGTAAAAGAAGAAAAGGTATCTGAGTATTTTAATATGAAAAACTTTTCTCCATTTATGCTTCTCGCCCCTGAAGTTATTGAAGAAAAAAGATCTGTTATTCCGGCCGTAACACATATTGATGGAACAGCCAGAGTGCAAACAGTTTCACAAAAAACTAATCCGTTGTTATGGAATTTAATTGACACATTTGAAACGAAAACAGGTGTCCCTGTAATTATTAACACTTCTTTCAACCTTAAGGGAGAGCCTATTGTGTGCACACCCGAAGAAGCAATAAATGATTATTTAAAATCTGAAATGGATTGCCTTGTTTTAGGTAATTGTTTTCTTGAAAAAACTAATTAATCTTTAAAAAAGATTAAAAAATTTTATTACTGTTTTGAAAAAAATAAAACTAACACTATTCTGTTTTTTTATCGTTTATTCTTTTTCTTCGGCACAACCTTCCATTACTTATACAATAACAGGATTAAATGATTGTAAATCTACGCTTTATTCTACACATGGGAGTTTACACTTTTCTGTCGATTCATGCATTTCAAGTAAGGGTTGTATTAATTTCGCCGGCAATAGTAATCTATCTCCCGGCGTCTACCGAATTTCTTTCATGGACAGTCTTTTTACCGATATTATCGTTAATCATGAAGATATTGTCATGACTAATAATATCTATAACCTAATAGATAGCCTGAAAGTCATATCTTCAGAAGAAAACAAAATATATCATGAATACTGGCGAGCATTCGCCGATATCAACGATAGTATTGAATTGATTTCTGAATTGGGCAATGTAATTTATGAAGCGAACAACCACACTTTCACACCCGACCTCGACAGCATGGCGCACAAGGCTAACAAATTTTCCAAAAAACTTGATAGTATAACCAATAGCCTTATTATTAAAAGCCAGGGGCTTTATGTTGAGAAACTTCTAAAAGCTTATTTGACACCCGACTGGAATGAATACAAAAAAAGAAGCGATGCAAAAAAATACAGAAATAAATATGAATTTCTGAAAGAGCATTTTTTTGATAATATTGATTTTTCTGATTCTACTTTGTTAAACTCTGAAGTATTTTATGTGTTAAGTACAAAATATCTCACCGAATATATTGATGCTAAATCTGATTCCGCTTATATAAAAGCTCTGAATTTTATTTTAGAGAAAACCACCCCCACTACTCCCGTTTACGATTACTTATTACACCTTTTTTTGAATACTTTTGAAGACGAGAGTGAAGATGTTTTTCTTTTTCTGGTTGATAATTATCTGTTAAAAAATACCTGCCAACAGACAGAACAGATTTTAAAAATCAGTGAAAGGGCTGAAATTATAAAAAAACTCAAGCCGGAAAATCCTGCTCCTGATTTTACTGTTAATGACATAAACACTAAGCCGGTAACATTATATTCACTTCAAGCAAAAAACATTTTGCTTATGTTCTGGTCTTCTGATTGTTCCCACTGTGAAGAAGCCATGCCTCAGATAATAGAAATATTTTCCCGTTATAAACCCTTAGGGCTTGAAATTGTTTCTTTTGCTATTGACAAAAATATTAACCAGTGGAAGAATGCTGTTACAAAAAATAAAATGAACTGGATTAATGTGTCGGATTTACTAGGGTTTGAAAGTCCGGTAATTAAAACGTATAATGCTTATAGCACGCCCACATTTTATCTCATTGATAGTAATAAAATTATTATTTCCCGTATTTATTCTCCTAAACAAATGAATGAAGTATTGGAAAGAGCTTTCAAAAATTAATTTACTTACTCAGCTGTCCTTTAATTTGGCTCATAATTTTATCAGTAGCTCCCGCATGAGAAATAACATATTCAGAACAAACTTCGGAGCATTGCCTGCGATGATTAACATCATTTAATAATTTAGTAAATGCCACTTCTAGTTCTTCAAAATTTTTCACCGTATGTGCACCGCCAAGGGATATTAAATCATGGGCTTCCTGAAACTTATGATATTGGGGGCCAAAAACAACAGGAGCTCCAAATGCGGCTGCCTCAAGAATGTTATGAATGCTTTTCCCAAAGCCGCCACCGATATAAGCAAATGAAGCGTATTGATATAAATGTAATAATAGGCCAATGCTATCAATAATTAATACCGTTGCACTTTCAATATTATTTTCATTTGCTTCAGAGAATTTCAGTGATTTCTTATCCAGTTTTGAACAGAAAAGTTCTATCCTTTGTAAATGAATTTCATGGGGCGCAATAATAAACTTTACTTTATGGTCAAGCTTATTAATGATTTTTATAAGCATGTCTTCGTCTGCAGGCCAGGTGCTACCGGCAACTATGGTATTACTGTTATGTGAAAACTTATCAACTAAAGGAAAATTTTTTTTATGCTGTGTAACACCCAAAACTCTGTCAAAACGGGTATCTCCCGATAATATAACATTAGGTATGCCGGCAGATTTTAACAGATTTACCGAGTTTTCATCCTGAACAAAAAACCAGTTTATTTTTTTCAGTTTTTTCAGAAACCATTTCCCATACCTTTTAAAGAAATACTGTCCGTTGCGGAATCTCACCGAAAAGAAATAAACAGGTATTTGTTTTTTATGAATTACCTGTAAATAATTAAACCAAAACTCATACTTAATAAAAAACACGATGGATGGATTTATCGTATCTAAAAATTTTGAAGCATTTCCGGGAGTATCAGCAGGTAAATAACAAACATAATCAACCATGGAATAATTTTTCCGTACTTCATAGCCGGAAGGAGAAAAAAAAGTCAGAATAATTTTGTAGGAAGGATGCATTTCTCTTAGAGTTTCAATAACAGGCCTTCCCTGTTCAAACTCTCCTAAAGATGATGCATGAACCCATATATATTTGTTGTTTTTTTGAATTACGGCTGTTAATGAATTATGCCAATATCTACGCCCTTTTATCCATTTTCGTGCTTTTTCATGAAACAAAGATGCGAGTTTGATAAGCCCAACATAAAAATAAATAGCGATGTTGTATAAAATCAACATTCCTGGCTGTTAATTAATAATAGTATCCCTTGGGGGCTCTTTTGTAAAGAGGAATAAGCCATCCAACCCGAATGGAATAAAAAAAATCATATTTTTGTTCGGTGTCTCTGGTTCTGGATTTAAAATCATAATCCCTTCTGCATTTTGTAAATGCCTGAGTAAACTCAAATCCTGCATAAAAAGACACCAGGCGTTTATTTCCCATATACATATATCCTAAAAATTCGCTCAATGAAAAGCCATTATGAAGTTTGTCATACCCTTTCGCATAATCGCCTTCAATCTGTGGAACATTATTGGCACTACTTGTAGTAATCTTCATTTTATGTTGTATAAAACCTGGCTCTAAGGTTAATAGAATGCCGCAATTTGGATTAGGGCCTGTAACAGCAAACAATTTTCCCACTTTTAAACCCACTCTGTATCCTCTTTCATGAAAAAAAACATCGGCGTACTCCCCATTAGAACCTATGATAAATCCATCAGAAGTAGAAATATTAGAAAGTATTGACAATTCATTTTTAACTTGTGAACCAAAAAAATAATTGTATTCAGCCGCAAAAAGCCAGTTTTTTTTCGTTTTTATCTGAAAACCTCCTCCTATGGCAGAATTTCCACCAAAATTCTTAGCTATATCACCGCTGACAAACTGATAAGCATAGGAAACATAAAACATTGTTGAAAAAACAGAAGAATCTTTTATGCTTACTTGTGCTTTAAGTAAGTTACCAAAACAAATCACAGTTAATATCAGTGTGAGTTTTTTCATTTTTCTGGGAATGCAAAATTAACCAAAATTGTTTGCATTAATATAGTGTAACATCTTTTCAACAATATTATTTCCCTTATCATAAGAATTTTCATAATATTAATCTTAATTGATTTTCACCTGTTTTGTTCAAATATTCTATCTTTGCACCCATAAATAACACATAATTATTAAAAACTTAACATTATGGGTAAAATAATGATGGTTGACCTGAAACGCCAGTATGAAGATATTAAACCCGAAATTGACACTGCCATTCACGAAGTTATTGAATCCACAGCATTTATAAACGGGCCTGCTGTAAACAGGTTTCAGAAAAATCTTGAATCTTACCTTAATGTTAAGCATGTAATTCCTTGTGCCAATGGCACAGATGCATTACAAGTTTCAATGATGGCTCTCGGGTTAAAACCAGGGGATGAAGTTATAACTACCTCTTTTACGTTTATTGCCACTGTTGAAGTTATTGCACTTCTTGGCCTAATTCCTGTTCTTGTGGATGTTGAACCCGACACTTTCAATATTGATCCAAAAGCTATTTTACGTGCTATTACACCTAAAACCAAAGCTCTTGTCCCTGTTCACCTGTTCGGACAATCAGCAAATATGGAAGAAATAATGAAAATCGCCGGTCAATATAATTTGTTTGTTATTGAAGATAATTGTCAAGCTATAGGTGCAGAATATATTTTTTCAGATGGAGCCAGAAAAAAAACAGGAACTATAGGTACACTGGGATGTACATCTTTTTTCCCTTCCAAAAACCTTGGGTGTTATGGCGACGGAGGAGCTGTATTCACAAATGATGATGATCTGGCGCAAAAACTCAGACAAATTGTTAATCACGGAATGACAGTAAGATACTATCATGATATCGTTGGTGTGAATTCTCGTCTGGATAGTATCCAAGCGGCTATACTTGATATTAAACTCAAATATCTTGATGAATATGCCAAAAGGCGCAACTATGCAGCAGATTATTACGATAAAGCCTTTGCCAACGAACCAAAAATAAAAACTCCTGTACGTTTTAACAAATCAAACCATGTTTTTCATCAATACACTTTGGCAATAAGAGACATTGACAGAAACAAACTCCAGGAGTTTTTAGCTTCAAAAGATGTCCCTGCTATGATATATTATCCGGTACCTTTGCATATGCAAAAAGCATATCTTGACCCTCGCTACAAAGAAGGAGATTTCCCAGCAACAGAAATGCTTTGTAAATCCGTGATATCGCTCCCTATGCACACTCATCTTGACGAAGAACAGTTAGCATATATTGCCTCTTCGGTTCTCGAATATTTCAAATAACAGCGAAACATTATGAAAAAGGATTTTTTTGCACACGAAACATCGGTAATTGATGAGGGTTGCCAGATAGGCAAAGGAACAAAAATATGGCATTTTTCTCATATTATGTCTGATTGTCAAATAGGCGAAAATTGCAATATAGGACAAAATGTCGTTGTGTCTCCGAATGTGAAACTTGGGCACAATGTTAAAGTTCAGAATAATGTTTCTATTTATACCGGGGTTATTTGTGAAGATGATGTCTTTTTGGGCCCGTCAATGGTTTTTACCAACATTGTTAATCCCCGAAGTGCAATAATTAGAAAAGAACAATATGTAGGCACTATCGTAAAAAAAGGAGCATCCATTGGCGCCAATGCGACTATTGTTTGTGGGCATAATATCGGGGAATATGCATTTGTGGGCGCAGGATCAGTTGTTACAAAAGAAATTCCCGCATATGCGTTAGTTGTTGGGAATCCTGCCAGGCAAATTGGCTGGATTAGTGAATATGGTCATCGCCTGAATTTTGATGAAAAGGGGATTGCTATCTGTCCTGAAAGTAATGATAAATATCAATTTAAAGATGGAGTGGTTACCAAAATCAAATAAATGAAAAGACTGCTTTTTATTGGACTCATGTCCGCATTTACAATATTTTTTGCAGGATGTAATAAATCCGGTTGCGATGATTGTGTTCAGCAAAAACATCAATTTTGTATTGCACTTTATGAAACAAATTGTAACAGCGCTTTTTTAACTACATATATTGATAACCTTATAAAAGCCTGTGGTACAGATGAAGCAAATAATTATATTTCAGTAACAACGCAACAATGCACACAGGGTACACTGGATTGCCCCGATGAATGTGAATAAATCATGATGGAACAAAAAAATAATACAGAAAAAATTAAATTTGCCGTTGTTGGCTGCGGGCATATCGGAAAACGCCATGCCGAAATGATATGCCGCAATGAAGAAGCTGAATTAATGGCATTATGTGACATAAAGCCAAAAGAAGAATTGGGCATAGAACAATTTCATGTGCCTTTTTTCAATAATATTGATGATTTGCTGGCATCAGAATTAAACATTGATGTTGTGAATGTTTGCACACCCAATGGAATGCATGTTGAGCATTCAATAAAAGCTTTAGATGCCCTAAAACACGTTGTATGTGAAAAACCAATGGGCTTAACAAAAGCATCCGTTGAGAAGGTTATTTATAAATCCCTGCAAGTTTCCAGACAATTATTTCTGGTAATGCAAAACCGCTATTCCCCGCCTTCCTTATGGATAAAAGAAGTTATTGATAAAAAATACTTAGGGGACATTTTTCATGTACAATTAAATTGTTACTGGAATCGTGATGAAAGTTATTATAAAAAGGGCGGATGGAAGGGCACCAAAGACCTTGATGGCGGCACACTTTTCACGCAATTTTCTCACTTTATAGATATTATGTTCTGGCTCTTTGGAGACATTACCGACATTCAGGGCATATTTGCCGACAATAATCACAAACATCTTACTGATTTCGAAGATAGTGGGATCGTAAGTTTCAGGTTTTTAAACGGGGGATTTGGATGTATTAACTATTCAACTTCTGTTTGGAATACCAATCTTGAAAGCAGCATCACTATCATCGGCAGCAAAGGAAGTATCAAAATTGGCGGGCAATATATGAACGAAGTTGAATACTGCCACATAGAAAACTACACCTTGCCAAAACTTGACCCCGCGAATCCCGCCAATGATTATGGTACATACAAAGGTTCCGCAGCAAATCATCACTACGTTATTGAAAATGTTGTTGACACACTAAAAGGAAAAACTACTATTACAACAAATGCCCTTGAGGGATTAAAAATTGTTGAAATTATTGAACGCATTTACGCTGTCCGGGATAAAAAATTCAAAAAATAATATCTGTTTTAAACATTTTATAATGAATACTTACGAACAACTTATAGCAAAAAAAACAAAGCTATCCGTAATTGGCCTTGGATATGTTGGACTACCAATTGCCTTGGAATTTGCAAAACAAATTCAGGTTATTGGTTTTGATATCAAAGAAGACCGCGTTGAAAAGATGAAAAATAAAATTGACCCAAGTGAAGAGCTCCCTGATTCGGCTTTTGAAAATTGTGATATTATTTTTACATCAAACACAGAAGACCTGAAAAATGCCTCATTTCATATTGTTGCAGTGCCTACGCCGATTGATAATCATAATTTACCAGATTTACATCCTTTGCTTTCAGCTACCCGTACAGTTGGAAAAGTGCTTAAAAAGGGGGATTATGTCGTTTACGAATCAACGGTCTATCCCGGTTGTACTGAGGAAGATTGCATTCCTATATTGGAAGAGTTATCTGGTTTGAAATTTATTAAAGATTTTAAGGTGGGATTTTCTCCCGAGCGAATTAATCCGGGAGACAAAGACCACACTATAACAACCATTACGAAAGTTGTTTCCGGTTGCGATGAGGAATCTTTGGAAATTATTGCAAAAGTTTATGAATTAGTTGTAAAAGTAGGTGTTCACAGGGCATCGAGCATCAAAGTTGCTGAATCGGCAAAGATTATTGAAAATACTCAGCGGGATGTAAATATTGCATTAATGAATGAGCTTTCAATTATATTTAACCGCATGGGAATCAATACCTTTGAAGTACTGGAAGCAGCAGGGACCAAATGGAATTTTTTAAAATTTTTTCCAGGCCTTGTCGGGGGGCATTGTATTGGTGTTGACCCCTATTACCTGACATATAAAGCAAAAGAATACCGATATCATGCACAGATAATAAATTCAGGACGCTTTGTGAACGACTCCATGGGTTTTTATATTGCAAAACAAACTGTCAAGAAAATTATTGCCACAGGAAAAAATGTTTTGAATTCCAGAGTACTTGTGATGGGTGTTTCATTTAAGGAAAATGTTAGTGATATTAGAAATTCAAGAGTAGCAGATGTGGTGAGCGAATTAAAAACCTATGGATTAATCGTTGATGTCGTAGACCCTTTTGCTGACGCCAAAGAAGTAGAAGAAGAATATGGTTTCGGTTTAATAAAAGAACCTGCCGGAAAATATGATGCTATTATTGTCGCTGTCTCTCACAATCAATATACAGGGCTTAAAGAAGAATTCTTTAAAAATTTTTCAGCAAATAAATGTATTTTAGTTGATATTAAAGGGGTGTATCGTGGTAAAATTAAAGAACTTACTTACTGGAGTCTTTAATGAAAATTCTTGTAACAGGGGGAACCGGGTATATAGGGGCACATACAGTTGTTGAATTACAACGGGATGGATACGATGTTTGCATTATTGATAATTTATCCAACTCTTCTGTGGAAGTTGTTCAATCAATATATAAAATAACCAACAAGCTTCCAATATTTGAAAAAATAGAAATGTGCGCAAAGCCCCAGCTTGATAATTTTTTTGAAAGGCATCAGGATATTGAGGGGGTTATACATTTTGCCGCTTTTAAAGCTGTCGGTGAATCTGTAATGCTTCCAATAAAATATTATCACAATAATTTATTTTCGCTGATTAACCTGCTTGAATGCATGCATAAGAATAAAATCAATACACTGGTTTTTTCTTCATCATGTACTGTTTATGGACAGCCCGAAAATCTTCCCGTCAAAGAAACATCTCCTGTTTTGCCCCCTATGTCCCCTTACGGAGATACGAAACAAATATCAGAAAGAATTATTACTGAACAATCAAGGGTTTCGGATTTGAAAACCGTTTTGCTGAGATATTTTAATCCTATCGGCGCACATGAATCGGCATTAATTGGAGAATTGCCAATTGGAACCCCAAATAATTTAGTACCATATATTACTCAAACGGCTATTGGTAAACGTGAATATTTAAGCGTTTTCGGTAACGATTATGATACCCCCGACGGTACTTGTATACGCGACTATATCTATGTTGCTGATTTGGCAAAGGCTCATGTTAAAGCGATGAAACGCCTGCTTAAGAAAGAAAAAAGTTCTGACACAGAAATTTTCAACTTAGGAACAGGTAGGGGAATTTCTGTGCTGGAAGTTATAGAATCTTTCGAACGTGTGTCGGGGCAAAAACTAAATTATAAAATTGTTGGCCGCCGCCCGGGGGATATTACAAAAATCTGGGCTGATTGCACATTGGCTAATAATGTACTTGGCTGGAAAGCTGAAAAAACCCTTGATGAAATGATGTTATCCGCATGGAACTGGGAAAAACAAATGGCAAAAAAAATTTAATAATACCACAATGTTTAATAAAACTATATTAATTACAGGTGGAGCGGGATTCATTGGTTCTCATGTTGTACGCTTGTTTGTTAAAAAATACTCTGATTACCGTATTGTAAACTTCGACAAACTAACATATGCCGGAAATCTTGAAAACCTGAAAGACATTGAAAACGAAAAAAACTATCTTTTTATTAAGGGCGACATAACAGATACAACATCTGTTTCCAATCTTCTCAAGCAATATGATTTTAATGTAATAATACACCTTGCTGCGGAATCACATGTTGACCGCTCCATTACCAACCCTTTGGAATTTATAACTACAAATATTTTTGGTACTGCTACTTTGTTAAATGCTGCAAGAGAACTATGGAAAGATAATGAAGCCGGGAAACTTTTTTACCATATTTCAACAGACGAAGTTTACGGTTCTTTAAGCAAGGAGGGTTTTTTTACCGAAAATACCGCTTATAGTCCGCGCAGCCCTTACTCTGCCTCCAAAGCAAGTTCTGACCATTTGGTGCGCGCATATCATCATACTTATGGGTTGCCTGTCATTATTTCAAATTGCTCGAACAATTACGGCCCCAATCAATTTCCCGAAAAGCTTATCCCTTTAATGATAAACAACATCATTAACAACAAACCTCTTCCTGTATATGGTAGTGGCGAAAACGTAAGAGACTGGCTTTATGTAGAAGATCATGCCCGCGCTATTGATACGGTATTTTGCAAAGGAAAGATTGGAGAAACATATAATATAGGAGGAAATAATGAGTGGACTAACATTAATCTTGTCCATTTACTTTGCAGTGTTATGGATAAAAAACTTGGCCGGGAAGAAGGTAGTTCGGCAAAATTAATAACCTATGTAAAAGACCGTGCCGGGCATGACTTGCGTTACGCAATTGATTCAACAAAAATATCAAATGAATTAGGGTGGAAACCTTCATTGAATTTTGAAGACGGCCTAAAAAAAACAGTTGAATGGTACCTAAATAACGAGTCCTGGTTAAAAAATATCACGAGCGGAGCATATCAGAAATATTACGAGGAACAATATTCAAACAGATAATTATGTACAGCAAAGCCTTTCATGATGAGGATTTAACAAAGTTTACTTTTCTTATAACCGGAGGAGCGGGGTTTATAGGCTCGAACATAGTTGAATATCTCATAAAATATAATGCCGGGAAAATAATTATTTTGGATAATTTATCCACCGGATTTTTTCACAATATTGAACCTTTTATTTCACACGGCAATGTTAAGTTTATTGAAGGGGATATTTGTAATCCGGAACAATGCATGACAGCTACAAAAGACGTTGATTTTGTTTTACATCAGGCAGCTCTGGGCTCTGTTCCACGTTCCATACAAGACCCTCAGGCAACCAATCTTTCTAATGTTGGCGGGTTCCTGAATATTCTCGTAGCATCAAAACAAAATAAAGTTAAGCGGATTGTTTATGCCAGTTCATCTTCGGTTTATGGAGACAGTGCAGAACTACCTAAAAAAGAAATAAACATCGGCAACCCTTTATCTCCTTATGCTGTTTCAAAACTTGCGAATGAGTTATATGCCAAAGCTTTTACAAATTGTTACAATATGGATATGGTCGGCCTGCGTTATTTTAATGTTTTTGGCCCCAGGCAAAGCCCACAAGGAGCATATGCAGCAGCCATACCTTTGTTTATTCATGCATTAATTACCGGTAAAAGCCCTTTTATTAACGGGGACGGGGAACAAACCCGGGATTTTACCTTTGTGGAAAATGCCGTTCAGGCAAACATAAGAGCAGCTTTTGCTAAGAACCGTGAAGCGCGAGGAAATGTTTTCAATGTTGCTTGTGGCAGTAAAACATCTGTTAATGAACTTTTTTTTCTATTAAAAAAAATATCTCAAACTACTATTGACCCATCATACCGTGCTGAGCGCCACGGTGATGTCCGATATTCTCTTGCCGACATTTCAAATGCCATAAAAATTCTTGGATACTCGCCCGACATTAAAATTAAAGATGGACTTGAAATAACTTTTAAATGGTTTAAACAAAACTTTCAGATGCTTTATGGAAATTTCTGATTTTTTTTCCAAAAAAAAAACACCAGCAGTTTCTTACGAAAGCTATTACAGTATAGATATTCATTCGCATATCATTCCCGGTATTGATGACGGAGCTCAAACGATTGAAGAATCACTCGAAATAATTGCCTTTTTCCAAAGCATAGGAATTAAAAAAATAATCACCACGCCTCATATTTCCGGGTCTTACCCAAATACAAATGATATCATACTTTCCTGCTATTCTCAACTTAAAAATAAGTTAATAGAAATCAACCCGGATATTGATTTACATGTTGCTGCAGAATATATGGTCGACGAAAGTTTTACCAACATTATTAAGCAGAAGAAATTATTATGTTTCGGGAAAAATTTTATTTTAATTGAATTTCCATATTTTAGTACACATCCTGATATTCACAATGTGATTTTCTCATTGCAGAGTGATGGATTTTCAATAATTATTGCTCACCCTGAACGCTATGTGTTTTGGGGAGACACGTTGAATACATTTAAAAAGCTTAAAGAACGTGGAGTGTTTTTTCAAATGAACCTTCTATCCCTGACTTCAATATATTCCGAAGAAATACAAAAAAATGCCCATTGGCTTATTAAAAACCAGTTGATTGATTTTGTCGGCTCTGATATTCATCACATCAGCGCTGCACCCTATATTAAAAATGTTTTAAAAGAAAAACTTTTCTTTAAAATGATAGAAACAAATCAGATAAAAAATAACGCTTTGTTGACTTAAATATTCACTTCTTCAATTATAACAGAAGGTTCAATTTTCTTTATTAACCCCTGTAAAACAGTTCCTGGTCCTAATTCTGTATAAACAGTACAACCACCTGCAACCATATTTTTAACAGTCTGTGTCCACAAAACAGGAGATGTTAATTGAGCATTTAAATTAGATTTAATAATATCTGGATCTGTTGATGGTTTGGCGTCGACATTTTGATATATGGGACAAAGTGGTTTGCTGAATAATGTGTTTTCAATAGCATATGCTAATTTTTCTCTGGCAGGTTCCATCAATGGAGAATGAAAAGCTCCGCCAACACTCAGAGGCAATGCTCTTCGTGCGCCGGCAGCCTTTATCAGTTCGCATGCTTTATTGACACCGCTTACAGTTCCGGAAATAACAATTTGCCCGGGGCTGTTATAATTTGCGGCGACAACAACATCATCAATATCATCAAGTATTTCTTTCACTTTATCATCAGCAATGCCTATGATTGCAGCCATAGTGGATGGGGTTATTTCGCAAGCTTCCTGCATAGCTTCGGCGCGTTTTGACACCAGTAGCAAACCATCTTCGAATGACAAAGCTTGAGAAGCCACCAACGCAGAAAACTCGCCTAAAGAGTGGCCTGCAACCATATCCGGGATAAAATTTTCTCCCATCACTTTGGCCAGAATTACTGAATGAAGAAAAATCGCAGGTTGTGTTACTTTTGTTTGTCTTAAGTCTTCTTCCGTTCCGCTAAACATTAAATCTGTGATACGAAAATTCAATATTTCATTTGCTTGTTCAAATAATTCTTTTCCTGTCTCAAAATTTTCGTACAGTTGCCTACCCATACCTACAAATTGAGCTCCCTGCCCAGGGAAAACATATGCTTTCATAAAATAACTTTATTGGTAAAAACTATTTTCTGCCTCCAAATAAACGAAGCAAAAACAAAAAAAGGTTAATAAAATCCAGATATAATGTAAGTGCCCCCATAATGGTCATTTTTGTTGCAACAGTGCTACCGTTGTCAATACTCATT
This sequence comes from Bacteroidales bacterium, assembly GCA_023228145.1. Classification (NCBI taxonomy): domain Bacteria; kingdom Pseudomonadati; phylum Bacteroidota; class Bacteroidia; order Bacteroidales; species Bacteroidales bacterium. The sequence goes on from JALOBU010000007.1 coordinate 119,842, forward strand.
CCAATACGTTTCAGCTTTTGAACATCATAGGCAGTAAGGCCAGTAAATATTAGTACTCCAATAACACTTATAACATAACTCATTGTTTCACTTTTCAGAAAAAAATTCACCAGCATGGCAATAATAATTCCTATAACGCCCATCATCAAAATGGAACCAAATTTTGTCAGGTCTGTTTTTGTCACATATCCTGTTGCTGCCATCACTCCAAACATGCCTGCAGTAATCGCAAAAGTAATTCCTATTGTACTTATTTCATAAATCAGAAAAATAAAGCTGAAGCTCATGCCCATCAATACCGAATAAACTATAAACAACAGCATCATCAGGGGTGCGGAAAGTTTCTGAAAACCAAATGACATTAATAAAACAAAACCTAGGGGTGCCAGCATAACTATCCATCCCAACATCGACAATCCTCCCTCTGGTTTAATCAAAGTTTGCATTAAGGAGGGGTTTGCAACCCAAATAAATGCAGTAACGGCAGTAACTGTTAATGCGAGGAACATCCATGAAAAAACACGAGCCATGAAAGTCCGAGACAATGATGTAGTTTGGTTTATTTCGCTTGTGCTAAGATGATATTTTTCTTCGTTGTAATTCATATAATAAAAATTTATTTTAAGCTCTTAATGTAAAGTTGAACTTATAAGTGTGAGAAATTCTGTTCTGGTTTTATCCACCAAAAATGCTCCTGTAAAATCAGATGTTGTAGTAACAGAATTTTGTTTTTGTATGCCGCGCATCATCATACATAGATGGTGGGCTTCAATAACTACAGCGACGCCCAGAGGTTTTAAAGTATCCTGAATACAATCCTTTATTTGCGAAGTAAGGCGTTCCTGAACTTGCAAGCGGCGGGCAAAAGCATCTACTACGCGGGGAATTTTACTTAAACCGACTATGTACCCGTTAGGAATATACGCAACGTGTGCTTTCCCGATAAAAGGAAGCATATGATGTTCGCACATCGAATAAATTTCAATATCCTTCACAATTACCATCTGTTTGTAATCTTCCTTAAACATCGCAGAACGAAAAATTTCCATTGGGTTTAATTCATATCCGTGCATTAAGTACAGCATCGCTTTTGCAACCCTTTCCGGTGTTTTTAGCAATCCTTCCCGCTCAGGGTTTTCACCAATCAGTCCCAGTACTTTTTTATATTGTGCTGATAACTCTTTTATTAATTTGGGGTTGTCTGGTGTAATTTTAGCAGGGGTATCGTCAATTTCGTTTTCTTCTATGATTGATTTATCTATAACATTCATTATTCTATGATTTTATTCTCCAAAATATTCTACATAATTATTTTCTGTCTCGCATATTTTAACACAATGTAATTTGACATTATGTGCTGCTATGGGAGCATTGATCTGCTCCCAGACAGCAATAGCTATGTTTTCTGTTGAAATCATTTTCCCTTTCATAAAATCCACTTCAAGATTGAGATTTTTATGGTCAAATTTTTCTATGATATAATCATTAATGATTTTGCTTAATAATTTTAAATTCATTACAAATCCGGTTTGGAGATTGACAGGACCGCAAACCGTAACGAATAGCTCGTAATTATGCCCATGCCATAGTGGATTCGAACATTTTCCAAATATTTCCACGTTCTTTTCGTCTGAAAAATCTTCACGATAAAGCCTGTGAGCAGCATTAAATCTTTCTCGTCTTGTAAGGTATACCATGCCTTATAATTTATTGCAAAATTACAATAAAAATAATGATTTCTGCAAATATTAAATCAATACTATTTAACAATTTAAATTCATACCTTTGTTAAAAAAACGAAGATGAAAAAGCCAGATATTATTTTTTTTATTTTATTTTTTTTACCGGTGATTTTATTGTCTCAAACGGCTTCTGAATTTTTCAAATCCGGCGAAAAAAAATACAAAGAAGGATTTTATGTGGACGCTATTCTTGATTTTACACAAGCCATTAACGCAAAGGAAAAATATGCCGATGCTTACGTATACAGGGCTATGTCTTATAGTTCGATAGGTAATTTTCAAAATGCATTGGATGATTATAATACTGCTATCATTATAAACCCGGACGATGCAGATGTGTATTTAAATCGGGCAATTATCAACAGCAACCTGGGAAAAGATATCGAAGCTATTGAAGATTGCAACATTGCCATTGCAAAAGATTCCTCTCGCTCAAGGGCATTTTTTGTAAGAGGATATTCTAAATATTTAATGAAAGATTATCCCGGAGCTTTAAAAGATTACAGCAAATCCATAAGCATTCAACCAAAATATATTGATGCATTTTACAATCGTGGTATGACTCACAATGTTATGGGTAATTATGAAGCAGCAATCAACGATTATAGCAGTGTAATTAAATTATCTGTATCGGATTACAGGGCTTACATTGCAAGGGGGATGGCATACGCCAGACTTAAAAAATATAAAGAAGCGCTTAATGATTATAATAAAGCTATCGAAATAAAACCCGATTATGCAAACTCATACTACAACAAAGCTTTTACGGAATATGAAATGAAAGATTTTGTTAATGCAGAAACAGATTACTCTATGTGTATTAAATACAATGAAAAATATTACGATGCTTTCTATAACCGTGGATTAACTCGTTATGAGCTTAAGAAATACGACGAAGCTATCAATGATTATAATGTAGTGCTGAGCCATAATCCTGACGACTATGAAACATACTTAAACCGTGGTTTGTGCAAAGACAAACAAGATAAAATTGGCGAAGCCATTGAAGACTATTCCAAATCTATTGAGATTAACCCTAAATATTCAAAGGCATATTCCAACAGGGCTTATGCAAAATATAAACTCAACCTTTTTGATGAAGCATGCAACGATTGGAAAACCGCCATGGAACTGGGCAGCAAGGTATCGGAAACCAATTTCAATAAGTTTTGTAAATAAAATTACTTTATAAGCCAGAACCTCTCAAAGTTTCAAAAGCATTTAAACATTATTTCTTTAAATTCTGGCGTTCAATAAAACACCATGACAAAATCAAAATTTCGTTTTTGACTCATTTAATCTAAGTAATGGTATAATCTATTTTTACAAAAAATACATCCCCTTGCAAATATTACAAAGAATATTGAAATGTTATAATATCATTGACCATATCTTTACTATATTTGTCATCGGATAGTTAAATTTTTTAATGATGAAAAAGATAATTATATTGTTGAGCCTTGTTATCACACCAGTTGTTTTTACTTCATGTTACAAAGAATGCTATACCTGTAAATTTGGCGATGAGAGAGATATTATTTGTGAGGGTGATTATTTTAACAGGTCAGATTTTTTGGCATACAAAGACTCACTTGAACTCGCCGGGTTTGAGTGTAAATAAGTTATATAAATTATTTTCATACAACAATATCGTATTCTTTTTATAAAAATCATTATAAGTATTTATTAAGCGTTTTAAATAAGCCAATAACGCATTTTTATAAATGCTCATATTCGCCTAATATTAAAAAACAAAATTTTTTTTAAACTATTTTCCAGAATAGCTACTAAACAAAATTTTTGCGGTAGCATTTTTACGTTTATTTACGGATAATTTACGGATATGCGTTAAAAGCCGTAAAAAATATTTACACATAAATAATAGTGGAAATAATATAGTTTTTCATTAGTCATTATTTGGCAATAATGCTAATACGCGTTAACAATTTTAGTATTTTAGGGGTTTATTTCAGTAAAATGTCTCAGGATATTAACCAGAACCCCGAACAAAAAGCCCGCGACAATATTGATAAGCAGTTGATCGCCTGTGGGTGGGTTGTTCAAAACAAGGAACAACTAAACCTTGGTGCGGGTATTGGTGTGGCCGTACGTGAGTATCTTACCGATGTCGGGCCGGCTGATTATGTGCTGTTTGTTGACCGCAAGCCTGTTGGTATCATAGAAGCCAAACGTGATGAAGAAGGAGTGCGGCTTACCACTGTTGAGGACCAGTCAACAGATTATGCTACCAGCAAATTGAAACACCTGAATAACGATCCCCTGCCCTACGTTTACGAAAGCACCGGAGAGTTAACACGCTTTACCGATTATACTGATCCAAAGCCCCGCTCCCGCCCTGTTTTTACATTTTTCAAGCCTGAAACCTTTCGCGAATGGCAACGAAAACCGGAATCTTTGAGGAAAAGGCTGTTTAATCTCCCTGTTTTGCCAACTAATGGATTACGTGACTGCCAGATAAAAGCTATTACCGACCTTGACCAATCATTTAAAGAAAACAGGCCAAAGGCGCTGATTCAGATGGCTACGGGTTCGGGAAAAACCTTTACAGCCATTACATTTATCTACCGCCTGCTGAAATTTTGTGATGCCAAACGGATACTTTTTTTAGTTGACACAAAAAATCTTGGCGAACAAGCCGAACAGGAATTCATGGCTTATGTCCCTTCCGATGACAACAGGAAATTCACAGAATTATATAATGTTCAACGATTACGGTCTTCATATGTAGCAACCGACAGTCAGGTATGCATCAGCACCATACAGCGTTTGTATTCCATTTTAAAAGAGGAAGAACTCGACGAAAGCGCAGAAGAAACCAACCCGGGCGAAATACAATGGGGAAAACGCGAACCTGTTCCAGTGGCATATAATGAAAAAGTCCCCCTCGAATTTTTTGATTTTATCGTGATCGACGAATGTCACCGCAGCATTTACAACTTGTGGAAACAGGTACTCGATTATTTTGATGCATTTCTGATCGGCCTAACGGCAACACCAGATAACCGCACCTTTGGATTTTTCAATCAGAATATCGTAAGCGAATACACTCACGAGCAAGCCGTGGTTGACGGTGTAAATGTGGGTTTTAACGTATATCTTATTGAAACCGCCATCTCAAAAAAAGGTGGCGCTGTATGGAAAGGCGAATATGTTGATCTCCGCGAAAAGCTAACCCGACGTAAACGCTGGGAACAACTGGATGAAGATGTGGTATATTCGGCAAAACAGCTCGACAATGCTGTAGTAAATCCGAATCAGATAAGGGAAATTATCAGGACATTTAAAGAACGTTTGCCTGAAATTTTTCCGTACCGGGATGAAGTCCCAAAAACCCTCATCTTTGCGAAGACCGACAGCCATGCCGATGATATTATTCAAATAGCAAGGGAAGAATTTGCCGAAGAAAACCGTTTCTGCAAAAAGATAACTTATAATTCTGATGACCCCAAATCGGTGCTGGCACAATTCCGCAACGATTACTATCCGCGCATAGCCGTCACCGTTGACATGATCGCTACCGGTACCGATGTAAAACCATTGGAGTGCCTGCTTTTTATGAGGGATGTTAAAAGCCGTAATTATTTTGAACAGATGAAAGGCCGCGGCACACGTGTGATTGATCTGGACGACCTGAAAAAAGTAACGCCATCGGCGCAATACACTAAAGACCATTTTGTAATTGTTGATGCGGTTGGAGTAACTAAATCACTTAAAACGGACAGCCGCCCTCTGGAGAAAAAACCGGGTATTCCGCTGAAAGATCTGCTCATGGCAATAACTGTTGGCGCACGTGATGAAGAATTATTTTCTTCTTTGGCAAACCGGCTGATACGGTTGGACAAACAAATATCCGAAACTGAAAAAACAAAGTTTGCAGAAAAAGCACAAGGTAAATCCATTAGCCAGGTTGCAAAAGAGTTGTTGAATGCCTACAATCCGGACATTTTAGAAGAAATCAGCGATAACATTTTAAAAAATAATCCTGCGGCTACATCTAACGAAATTGAAACCGCCGTCAATAATGCTCAATCCGAAATGATTGAACAAGCCGCCTGCACGTTCCACGGGGAATTGAACACATACATTGAAAATGTCCGCAAGGCACATGAACAGGTGATTGATATTATCAATCCCGACAAGCTTGAGTTTGCGGGTTGGGAAGAGCAATCAGCCGAACATGCAAATAAAATTATCAGCGATTTTAAGTCATACATTGAAGCCAACAAAGAAGAAATAACTGCTCTGCAGATATTTTACGGACAGCCATACCGCCGCCGTGAACTGACCTATAAAATGATTAAAGAACTACTTGAGCAATTAAAGGCAGACAAACCGGCCATGGCGCCAATGAAAGTCTGGCACGCTTACGCCGCCATTGAACAAACAAACGGCTCGCCCAAAAACGATCTGATTGCATTGGTATCGCTGGTGCGCAGGGTTTGCGAACTCGACAGCACGCTGACACCTTATGATAAAACCGTGGATAAGAATTTCCAGGACTGGGTATGGAAAAAACATTCCGGCGCCGGAGAAAAATTTAATGAAGATCAAATGCAATGGCTACGAATGATAAAAGATTATGTGGCTACATCATTTCATATTGCAAAGGATGATTTTGACCTCAGCCCGTTTAATGCCCTGGGCGGACTGGGAAAGATGTGGCAGTTGTTTGGAGATAAGACAGAAGAAATTATTAATGAATTAAATGAAATATTAGCAGCATAGAATCGGGCATTTCGGCTGCGGAGTAACGGGCGTTTCGACTGCGCTCAACGCCCGGAGGGGGAAGAACGGTGGTTGAGCCGTACCATGAGCGAAGTCGAAGGGTACGCCGAAACCACCGCAACTAATAAATAGAAAATGAAAGGATACATGTACATACTGCTTTGTTCTAACGGAAAATATTACACCGGAAGTACCAAAGACCTCGAAAAACGCTGGCAGGAACATCTGAGTGGAAATGGAGCAAACTTTACAAAAAAATATCCTCCTGTAAAACTGGTTTATTACGAGGAATATGACAGGATTGATAACGCTTTCTATCGTGAAAAACAGGTTCAGGGCTGGGGCAGGAAAAAGAAAGAGGCGTTGATTAACGGCAACTTTGATGATTTACCTCAACTGGCTAAAAAAGTATTTCTGAAAAATTCGCTCTCTTCGATACGATTGCTGCGCAATCACAACAAATCGCTCTCTTCGGTACAATTGCTGCGCAATCACTCAGAGAGCGATGAAGAAAACGGGGCGTTGAGTGTTTCCGACAACGGAGGAAACGTATCGAAACGCCCCAATGAAAAGATAAAAAATATTGAACAAACTAAATAATTCACAAAGAGCTGATAGAAACATTTTTTAAATTTGCTTTCTCCGATACAATTGCAAGGTAACTACAACAATTCGCTCTCTTCGGTACGATTGCTTCGCAATCACGACAAATCGCTCTCTTCGGTACAATTGCTGCGCAACCACTCAGAGAGCGATGAAGAAAACGGGGCGTTGAGTGTTTCCGACGAAGAAGGAAACATACCGAAACGCCCCAATGAAGAAAAAAAAGCATGAGTAAACTAAACAACATCCCCAAACACTGGCAAGTAAAAAAACTTGGAGAGTATGTCGTTTCTGTGAAAGGAAAGAAACCCAAACGAATTTCAAAAGTAAAAACAAAAGAATGTTCTATTCCTTATGTTAATATCAAAGCATTCGAAAAAAATGTAATTGATGAATACACTGATGGTGTTGGTTGTGTTCTTTGCGAAAAGGATGATTTTTTAATGGTTTGGGACGGCTCTCGATCGGGTTTTGTCGGTAAATCAATAAAAGGTGCGTTAGGAAGCACCTTAGTTAAATTAAATTTCCCAGACATCAATAATGACTATGCTTATTATTTTTTACAATCTAAGTTTATTGAAATAAATACAAGAGCAAAAGGTGTTGGCATCCCTCATGTTGATCCTAATTTACTTTGGAATTATGAATTACTAATTCCACCAAAAGAAACCCAACAACTCATCGTCTCCAAAATCGAAGAGCTTTTTAGTGAGTTGGACAAAGGTGTCGAGAGCTTAAAAACCGCACAACAACAATTAAAAGTTTACCGGCAGAGTTTGCTGAAATGGGCGTTTGAAGGAAAACTTACGAAGTCAGAATTTAGAAGTCAGAATTCAGAATTGGCAATGGCTGCCGAAGGAAAAGAAAAATACAGGAACGGTGAGTTGCCGGAGGGGTGGAGAATGAAAAAACTAAGTGAACTTTCAGTGCTTGTTTCAGATGGAGACCATTTGCCACCACCAAAATCTGAAAGCGGTATTCCGTTTATTACAATCTCAAATATAAAAAATAATACTATTGACTTTTCTCAAACTATGTTTATGACAGAAAAGTATTACAATGAGTTAAAAGAAAGCAGAAAACCTATAAAAGGGGATATTTTATATAGTGTTACGGGTTCTTTTGGTATTCCTGTATTAATAAATTTTGATAAAAAGTTTTGTTTTCAAAGACACATCGGTTTAATACGCCCTCAAAAATCAACAAATACCAAATGGCTTTTTTATATTTTACAATCACCTCAAATTTTTAAACAAGCTACAGAAACAGCAACAGGAACGGCACAAAAAACTGTCGCGTTAAAATCATTGAGAAATTTTGATATTCCTCTTCCGCCGATCTCTGATCAACAGCTAATCGTATCTGAATTAGAAAGCAAACTCACCGTTTGCGACAAAATTGAAGAAACCATAAATAACGGCTTGCAGCAAAGCGAGGGGCTGCGACAAAGTATATTGAAACAAGCATTTGAAGGAAGATTAGTATAATTTTGGATTAAGTAAAAAACAGGTTGTAAAATGAACATTGACAGAGTTAGACGACTACTAAAGCAAAAAGAAAACATACGCCTTGAATTTAAGGAGGCAAAAACTGCGCTACCAGAAAACTTATTTGAAACCATTTGTGCCATGCTCAACCGCGATGGCGGTGATATTATTTTAGGTGCTGATGATAATGGCAATATCAGGGGTGTTGAGCAATCAAAAATGTCAACCATAGTAACCAATCTGGTTAATCTCTCCAACAATCCAAAAAAACTTGACCCTCCGTTTATTCTGTTTCCTCAAACCCACCAAATTGAAGACAAATGGTTAATTCAGGTTCAGGTTCCTGCCAGCTCGCAGGTACATAAAACTGCCAACATTGTTTTTGACCGGAGTAATGATGGGGATTTCAAGGTCAATCAAGCCCATCAAATAGCAGAAATATACAACAGAAAGCGTATTTTTTATACTGAAGGAATCATATATCCCGCATTGCGGTTTGACGATTTCAAGGCAGAATTATTTCCTAAAATCAGAAATCTGATACATAGTAACAAGGCTGATCATCCATGGCTTGCCTTAAACGACCAACAGTTGCTTGAAAAGGCAGGTTTATGGAAACGTGATTATCAAACAGGACAGGAAGGTTATACCTTAGCCGCAGCTTTATCTTTCGGCAAAGATGACGTAATTCAACAGATTTTACCACATTATAAAATTGATGCTTTAGTCCGGATTAAAAACACAGAACGATATGACGACCGGGAATATATCCAGACGAATCTGATTGAAGCTTACGAAAAACTAATGGATTTTGTAAGTAAACATTTGCCGGATAAGTTTTACATGGAAGGCGATCAACGAGTTAGTCTCCGTACAAAAATTTTCCGTGAAATTGTTGCCAACCTGATTGTACACAGGGAATATACCAATGCATTACCTGCCAGATTTATCATATATAAAGACAGGGTAGAAACTGAGAATGCTAATAATCCTAACGGGGAAGGCCTTATCTCAGTTGATGATTTTGCTCCATATCCCAAAAACCCGCTTATTGCCAAATTTTTCATTCAGCTTGGCCGTGTTGATGAACTGGGTTCGGGCGTAATGAATGTGAATGAATTTATTAACGAATATGCTCCTGGTAAAAAACCACAGTTTATAGAAGGTAATGTATTTAAAACTATTGTTCCTGTGAATATCACATTGGTTGACGGTGCAGTTGAGGGAGTAGTTGAGGGAGTAGTTGAGGGAGCAGTTGAGGGAGCAAATGATGCTGTAAGTGATGCTGTAAATGATGCTATAAGTGATGGTGTAAATGATGGTGTAAATGATGGTGTAAATGATGGTGTAAGGGCAGAAATCATAAGAGTTTTTAATTTAATTCTTAATAATGAAGGAGTTAACACAATTGATATCGTTTCAAGAATAGGTAAATCAAAACCAACTGTTGAGAGATATTTGAGAATAGCTAAAAAACTGAGGCTTATTGAATTTAAGGGTGCTCCGAGAACGGGCGGCTATTATATAACAGAGAAAATGAAAGCAAAATTGAAATGACAACAAACGCAATAATCTCAAAAGTCTGGTCCTTCTGCAACACCCTCCGAGATGATGGTGTGAGTTATGGCGATTACCTTGAACAACTAACTTATCTGCTTTTTCTGAAAATGGCGGATGAATATTCCAAACCACCTTATAAAAGAAAACTACCGATACCCAAAGAATATGCCTGGGAAAGTTTAGTGGAAAAACGAGGTGCCGAACTGGAATCACATTACACAAAACTATTGCGCGAACTTGGCAAAGAAAAAGGAATACTTGGACAGATATTTACCAAAAGCCAGAACAAAATTCAGGATCCAGCCAAGCTATACAAGCTCATTGACATGATAGACAAAGAGAACTGGGTAATGATGGGCGCAGATGTGAAAGGCGATATTTATGAAGGACTGTTAGAGAAAAATGCCGAAGATACCAAGAGCGGCGCCGGGCAATATTTTACGCCCCGTGCGCTGATCCGTGCCATGGTGGAATGCCTGCAACCCGAACCAAAGAAAACCATTTCCGATCCTGCCTGTGGCACCGGTGGTTTTTTTCTGGCAGCTTATGATTTTCTGGTAAAAAACCATGACCTTGATAAAGATCAAAAGGAATTTCTGAAATTCAAAACCTTTACCGGCAACGAAATTGTGGCCAACACCCGCCGTCTCGCATTGATGAACCTCTTTCTGCACAACATCGGCGATATAGACAGCGAAAATTTTATTTCCTCAGCGGATTCTTTGGTTGCCGATCCCGGAACGCGGGTAGATTATGTGCTTACCAACCCTCCTTTCGGTAAAAAAAGCAGTATGACCTTCACCAACGAAGAAGGCGAACAGGAAAAAGAAGACCTCACATACAACCGCCAGGACTTTTGGGCAAGCACGAGCAACAAACAATTGAATTTTGTTCAGCATATAAAGACATTATTGAAGACTACCGGCAAGGCAGCCGTTGTTGTCCCCGACAATGTGCTGTTTGAGGGTGGCGCCGGGGAGACTGTCCGCAAAAAATTACTGGAGACAACCGACCTGCATACCATTTTGCGCCTGCCTACCGGTATTTTTTATGCGCAGGGTGTCAAAGCAAATGTACTATTCTTCGATGCCAAGCCTGCTGCAAAAAATCCGTGGACAAAAGAGGTCTGGTTTTATGATTACAGAACCAACATTCATCACACGTTAAAGAAAAATCCGCTCAAGTTGGATGATCTGACGGACTTTATCAAGTGCTATAATCCAAAAAACAGGTTCAAAAGAAAAGAGACATGGAATGCAGACACAAACCCTGAAGGCCGCTGGCGCAAATTCACTTACGATGATATCATAAATCGTGATAAAACCAGTCTTGACATCACCTGGATCAAAGATAAATCACTCGCCGACCTTGATAATTTACCCGATCCGGATGTTTTGGCCATGGAAATCATCGAAAATCTTGAAGCCGGGCTTGAAAGTTTCCGGGAAATTGCCAACTGCTTAAATAAAAAGGATAATGTATGATCTCGGAAGGAATATTTCTTTGTTTAACAGGAACTACATTCCATTATTTTGCAGGGTTACAATTATGCAAAAAAAGAACCTGTTGTCAGGTTCTTTTTCATCCTAGTAAGAAACAGGGGCAATTTTTTTAAAAATCAGGAATAAAATCGTTGGTTTATTCGTTGTAACTATCTGATTTTCAATACACTTTTGAGGTACCAAGCGGACATCATTTATTTTATTAGTTTTTAATCAGATTTTATTCAAGCACTTGTTCAAACAACTATTCTGAGTGTATTTTATCAATTTAATTGTATTATTATTTTATTAAATTTTTATTATATTTGTGCAAAAAGTTCTACGATTATTCTACAAATGCAAAAACAATATATATGAATGCGCAAGTTAAAGTTCACCGAAATGCTGTTGTAATTTACTACAGTAAAAATAGTAAAAAAACATATTTCAACACAGGCTGCAAAATTAAAAATATTGGCGATTTTGATGGTATGGAATTTAATAAAACTGTAAATGGGTATATATTAAACAACAAAATAATAAGGGATAAATTGGGGGAGATTCAAAAGTTAATAGATAATTATCATGTAAAAAACCAGGATTTTCCTTCAGTCGAGTGGTTAAAAAATGAATACAGTAAGGTTGTGGAAAAACCCAAAGAAGGGAAAGATAAGATTAAGTCTGTTTATGATGAATTTATGATTAAATATAAGCAAAAACATCCCCATAGTACTGTTAGAAATTATATCTGTGTTGGAAATATTATTAATGATTTTTGCGAATTGAAAAAATACAAATACATGAGTGATATAAAGGAAGAGTTCATGATAGAGTTGGATATTTATTTAATGGGGAGATTTAGAAACACAACTGGAAAGAAGAGATATGCTATGATTAAATATTTCTTGAAGTCAGTAAAAAAGAAATATCATTTACCAACTGAGGTCTTTGATGTGAAATCTTCACTTAAATATAAACCACAAAAAGAAATTGTTTATTTTAAAATAGATGAACTAAAACAATTGAAAAACCTTAAGAATCTAACAAAGGATGAAGAAAAAACAAGAGACATAATGTTGTTCTTGTGTTATACTGGTTTGAGAATAAGCGATGCAAAAAGAGTTGTAAAAGAAATGATATCAATTCATAAATCAAAAAATGGAAATAATATCCCTGTGCTTGAACTATATACTCAAAAAACAAATGAAAAGGTTGAAATTCCACTGAATCCCACAGCACAGGAAATTCTCGAAAAACACAACTACAACATTGGTGTTGTGGAACAAACTTTTAACGATAATATAAAGGCATTGCTTAAAAAACAGGAACTATGTTTATATAAAATTGCAATTGATTCAACCAAGAAAAACGACACAACAACTGACTTTGTTGAAAAATACAAGTGTATTTCTTCAAAAACTGGAAGAAAAACTTTTATTTCATTAATGGTTATAAATAAAGTGAGTCTTAACAATATCATGTCCTGCACTGGCCACAAACAACTTGAGATACTTGTTATGTATATGGCAAAATTGTTGGATAAGGAGCTTGAATTTACAGGGATTTTGGATGAGACATACACTCCTGTCTAAAAGTTGTTATTTCACCGTACTCCCAAAACCAAACTAATCTAGAATTATAAAAGTGCCCCAGGCTGATGATTTTTGGAGGAAGGGGGTTGAGGGGGGCAGCCGACTTAATTAGCGTTTCGTTGAGAGTATTCTTTCAATAAATAAATTTTAATAATTTAATATACTTCGCCTTATTAATATTTATTCAACACAACTCTATTTCTTCACATTCACTTTTTAGCTTGATTAATTAAAAATTGTATAGTTTCTTTTAAGCGCATTGAATAGTTATTATTTATAAATGATTGATTGTCTAATTCAAATTCCGAAGAAAAATTAAAATAATTTTTCTTTGTTTCTTCACCATCAGTACAGCCATAAAGAGGGCCTCCCAGCCATATTTCTTTTATTACATTATCTTCAGAATAAAAAAACACACCATCGCCTTCTTCTAATATAACATTACTTAAATCAATTGTTACGGTGACATTACAGACCCCGTCGCTACTTTTAAATTTATATATAAAGTAACAACCGCTTAAACTCACAACACCATCCCTTGTAATTTCTTTATCAGAATAATCATTCAAAAGTTTATTAATAAATTTTATTGCTTCTTCCTTATTATTAATCAAATATTCTATGTAAGTAATAGGTTTTGCAATTGCATCAGACAAACTGGGGGTTTTAAGTCCAATAGCAGTGGCTACATTATTTGCGTATGTAACGCAATCATTAAAACAAAAAAAGTAGCCTGATTTTTGAATTCCTTTGGCCTGATTATATTTATCAGAAGTGACATCTGCTGTGTATGACTTAGTAGCATAATCAATTAAGTATGCTTGGTCAGAAAGTTCACTTTGTGTCCAGTAACTTTGTTCATCAGGAGTAAAACCTTTAACAACATCAACATCTCCATTTTTATAAAATGCGATGAACATATGTCCCGTCAATGATGACCTCGTACCACCACCTGGCTTTGGGACAACAGTCCCTGGCCCATAAGCAAGGAATTTAATCTGATAGCTTTGAGAATAAGAGAACAATGCACAAATTGCCAGAAATCCTGAAATAATTAATTTTTTCATAGTCTCATTTTGTGGTCAATATTAATTTTTCAATTGTGGAGTACATATTTTTTGTCTGCTATTTCAATGAACGCTAACTACTGGCTTGCTAACAATACAGCTACAACTGCTTTCAAACGTATTAATACGATAACAAATATAATTAATAACAGAATATTAATAAAATAATAATTTTTGTCAATTTTTGCCAGTGATGTTTAATTCTTGCGCTGGGATTAGAAGAAAAAACTTCACGTTGCAAATTCTCATACTATCCTGACATCAATCCTTTAAAAGCATTCATACAAGCAAACTAAAAAATACGTTAAACGTGGCTCGTTCATAATTTCCAACCGTGCCTGTTTAAATGTAACATAGCAATCAAAATAATTATCAAGTTTAGATTTGTTTTTTGCAAACCATTCTTCAGTATACCAAGGATTTTCTTCTTGAAATTTTTCAATATCAAATTCATCAAATTGATATTCATCTTCGGGAAAAGACCTTGAATTTTCATCTTCTTTAATTGTTGCCAAAGAAAGAGATAATTGATTTTTTATTGGT